>CAKOIQ010000026.1 GCA_934086935.1 uncultured Bacilli bacterium | reverse complement strand
AATAAAGCAGTCATCTCTGGTGTATTATTTGGATCAACAGATAATATAGTATTAATAACTTGAACTTCATTTCTAAAATTTTCATCAAACATAGGTCTAATAGGTCTATCTATTAAACGTGCTGCAAGTGTTGCACTATCAGAAGGTTTACCCTCCCTTTTAATAAATCCTCCAGGTATTTTACCTACAGAATATAATTTTTCGTTATAAACAACTGTTAAAGGAAAGAAATCACCAGTACCAACATTGTTACTCATAACAGATGCTGATAAAACTACAGTATCACCATATCTAACTAATACAGCTCCATCAGCTTGTTTAGCCAATTCTCCAACTTCAACAATTATTTTTCTTCCTAAAAAATCATAACTAAATTCTTTCTTCATATATCCTCCAATCAATAAAAAAAGACACTAAAAAATTCAGTGCCCTATTTTCTAATATTTAATTTTTTAATTACTTCACGATATTTAACAACATCATTTTTCTTTAAGTAATCTAATAAACTACGTCTTTTACCAATCATTAAGAATAAACCTCTTTTTGAATGATAGTCATGTTTATTTTCTTTTAAATGTTCAGTTAAATTGTTAATTTTATCAGTAAGGATTGCAATTTGTACACTAGTATCACCAGTATTTTTAGCATCTTTACTAAATTCTGTAACACGTTTAGCAATTTGTTCTTTAGAAACTGCCATAATAAAATTCCTCCATTTCTTATATAATCGGTTATACCCTAGTCTAAATTCGGAAGATAAGTCCAAACCAAGATAAAACTTCCTTTACATTATATTATATAAACTCAGCAAAATCAACTATTTTTGCACAAAAAAGAGAGCAAAACACTCCCTTTTGCATCTAAAGATGCTAATCTATCTTAAACACTAATCAGTGTACAATATATAATATGTCAAAATTTAAATATGTATCTGGTTTTAAGACTAAATATATATTAATAATTCAGAATAATGACTCCAACTCAATTGTGTCGCTACTGGCGACACTTTTCCTATGGACTGCAAGTTTCTATTTTTAATTTATTATTTTTTATCTTAAACATAATACTTCCATCTTGATCTGTTCTGTATATTTTTGAATCTTCTAGATTTTTTAATACCTCTTTATTTGGATGACCATAACGATTATTCTTGCCAACACTAATAACACTATACTTAGGATTAACCTCATCAATAAAATCTTTACTACTGCTAGTCTTAGATCCATGATGTCCTACTTTTAATACATCAATATTAGAAAGATTATACTTTTCTAAGATATCTTTTTCTCTTTCAGTAGATACATCTCCCATAAATAAGAATTTATAATTATAATAGTTAAAATAAATTACACTACTATTATCATTTTCATTATCATAAGTACCAGTATTTAAAAATTTAAAACTATATTTATCCAATTTAATTTCATTTATACAAGAAAAATATTTAATCTTATTCTTATTTAAAGTTTTAATTAAATCTTTTTCTAAATCATTATATTCTCCACAATTAAATATAACCTTTTTAACCTTAATATTTTCTATAACATTTAAAGTATCTCCCATATGATCATAATCACCATGAGTTAATATTAAATAATCTATTTTTGCATAACCTAAACTATTTAATAACTTTATAGTCCCATTACTAACAGTTCTATCTTTTATTCCACCAGTATCAATTAATATATTCCTATTCTTATACGCTATTAAACTGCTATCTCCTTGACTAACATCCAAATAGTATACATTTATACTATTATCAATCAAACATTTAAATTTGAGGCTAAAAACGCAAAAAAAAGCATATAATAAATATTTATAATTATTACTAACATAAAATAAATATAAAAACAAATAATAAATCAAATAAAAAATAATTGAAACCTTTGGAATAACGACATTGAAAGCCATACTACTTAATAGATTATTTATTAAAATTAATAACCTAAGTAAAATAAATAAAATGCTATCTAAATAAGGAATAATAAAAGTAATTAAACTTAAAGGATATATAATAAAACTAACAAGAGGAACCACAAATAAATTACTTATAATAGATAACATATTAATCTTATAATTATAATAAACCGTAATTGGTAAACTAAATAAAAAAGCAATTAAACTAGTAATAAATAAATTAACAAAATAATTCTTTTTAAAATATTTAGTACAAACAACTAAACCATAAGTAACTACTGCTGAATATTCAAAACCCATATCCATAATAATTAAAGGATTATAAATAATAAGTATACTTATAGTTAATAATAAAATATTTTTAATACTAATATCTAAATTAAATTTCTTATTAATTTTAAGCATAATATAAAACACTATACTTCTAAGCAAACTAGCTGATTCAATCGTTATAATTAAATAAAATATTAAAAATAAAATAATTAAAAAATTTTTCTTACTATATTTTTTTAATAAAAAAAGCAATATTCCAGTCAATAAACCAATATGCATACCACTAAGAGCAAACAAATGACTTACTCCATTAGCTTGATATAAACTATATTCATCAATTGAAGACTTATCACCTAAAATAAAAGCCTTAATATAACCGCTAGATTTTAAATCATTACAACGCTCATAAATATAATTTTTAATCTTATAAAATATATTAATTCTTTTATCTATAACTTTTATACTATTAGCGTTCATAATATAAAAAGTATTATGATTATTTAAATATTTCTTATAATTAAAATTATTAAAAATCGTATTACTTGAAGGCTCATTATATTCACCAGATACAACAACTTTCATTCCTCTTTTAACCATAAGATTATCATCAGTCTTATAATATACAATTAAATTTTCTTTACCCTTTAAACTAAATTTATATTTATTATTTTTGTATTCATAAGAATCAATTACTCCAACATAATCGTTATTAATATTAAGTTTACTTTCATATTTAATTACATAAATTTTAAATAAAGCATAAAATAAAACTAAAATAAATAAACCATAATAAAAATAATTAGACTGTAATATAATCTTTAATCTTAGAATAAATTGTTCCACCTAATCCTGATACTTTTTGAATATCTTCTATCGTATTAAAATTACCATTCTCTTCCCTATATTTAATAATAGCTTCTGCTTTAGATTGTCCAATTCCCTTAAGAGTTAATAACTCATCTAAAGTAGCTGTATTAATATTAATTTTATTATTACTATTATTATCACTAATATTATTTTTATCTATACAATTATTAACCTCAATAGTTTCACAATTACATGCTATTTTATTAGTAGTTACCATTGTAGTAATTTCTTTTTTATTAAAAACATAAATAACCATTTCATTAACCAGTTTTTTACTTAAATTTATATTAGAAGTAACAGCATTTTTAGTTAATCCCTCCGCTTTTTTTATTGCATCTATTACTTTATCTCCATATTGAAATTCATAAACCCCAGGTTTATTAACTGCACCCTTAATATCAACAAATATTTTATTAGTAATTACTTTCTCAGTTGTAGTTGTAATATCAGCAATCAATACTTCTTTATTATAATTTTCTTCTTTTTCATCATCTAAATATAAGTATAAAAAAACACCTAATATAATAAAGCAACCAATTAATATAAAATATTTTTTATAATTATTTAAAAATTCCATAATTCTCCTTTCACTATTTATATTAACTAAAAAAAATTAATTTCCTTTTTTTTTACAAAAAAAATCTGTAAAAAATTTTACAGATTTTTATCATTTTTAGGTTTAATTACAGAAACTGAACATAATCTTTTTTCTAAGCAATCAATAACATCATTTGCCGTATCAATATTAAGTTTCTTATAAATACTATAAACATCTGATAGATATTGACCATATTCAATAATATCATCTTGAATTTCTCCATTAGTATATTCAATACTATCAAACATTAAGATAAAACTACTTAAAGTAGATTTAACTTTTCTTTCTATTTCATCTTCACTAACAACTAAATTATCATAAGTATCTTTTAATCTCTTAATTAAATAATCAGGATAATCAGTTGATGCTATAAAAATTTGAACATAACAATCATCAGTTTCAATTAACATTGTAGATATATCATCAGAAATAATAGAATTATCAGTTAATTCTTCTAATAATATAGAAGTTCTACCAAAATTAATTCTTGAAATTAAATTTAAGTACATCTTTACTTCAACTTTAGATAATTTTAATGCCTTAAAATTATTTTTAGGTATTTTAATTCCTAAAGAAACTTTATACTTATCTACATTCATTTCTCTTTCAGAATATTCAGTTTTAATTTTAAAAGGTTCATTAACTTTCTTTAAAACTGGTTTAATATATTCATCAAACTTAAATTTATTCATACTATCATTAATAATAGCAACTGCTTCTTCTGGATTAAAATCACCAGTTAAAATCATAAACATATTTTCTGGATGATAAAAAGCTTTATAAGCTATCTCAATATCTTCAAGTTTAATATCTTTAACATCTTCTACAGTTCCACCAACTAAAAATTGATGTTTATCATTAATATAAAGATTATCAAAAATACTATTAACAACTTGAATACCAGGTCTATCTTTATACATTTTAACTTCTTCTAAAATAACCCCTTTTTCACTATTAACAAGTTCCTTAGTGTAATAAGGAGTATAAACATATTTTATTAAATACTCAACATTCTCTTTAAATCTACTATTAGCAAAAACTTCATAACAAGTAACATCATAACTAGTAAATGCATTAACTGAAGCCCCTAAATTACTAAAATGTTCAAAAGCATTCTCATCAGGTAAATTAAAAGTTAAATGTTCTAAAAAGTGAGCTATACCATTAGGCAATGAATAATCTTTTCCATCATATTCAAAATCAGTATGAATAGATCCAAACTTAGTATTTAAAGTTACATAATAATTTTTAACTTTATTATTAGGAATCATATATATATCTAAACCATTATCTAAATGTTCAACATATAAAGTTTCCTTAGCACCTAATATCTCAATCTTATTCATTTTCTTCACCCTCTAAAACAAATGTAGTAGCAATTTGAACCTTCTTTGCAAATTTATATAAATCAGAAACACTAACATCTTTAAACATTTTTAATCTTACATCTAAATCATCTAAATCAGAAATATCATGGAAATAATAATTATCAATAATTCTAAACATATCATCTTTATTCATATTTAAACTAGTATTAACAAGCTCTTTAGCTTGACTTAACTCTTCATCAGTTATATCTTTCATCATATCTTTTAAACATTCTTTAATTAATTTTATAGCTTTATCTACTGAATTAATATCAACTGCAGTTTTTATAACAATCATATTATCATATTTATTATAGTTAGAACTTACTGTATAACATAAAGAATTATCTTGTCTAAGTCTTTTTGAAAGTTTAGTTTGAAGTGAACCTCCACCTAAAATCATATTATATAAATTAGCAACATACTTTTTTTCATAATCAGATAAATTATTTAAACTTAAGAAGACCACTATATTACTTTGTGCTGAAGTAAATTTAGCACTATCATATTTAATTCTAACACTAAACATTGGCGTATACAAATTAACTTTATGAGTTTTTATAACATCAAATTTAGCATATTCAATTACATACTTAGTGACTTCATCCATATCTAAGTCACCAATAACAAAAATATCCACATAATCACTTGCTAAAACACTAACATAATAATCATATAAAGATTCAGGAGTTATAGCATCAATATCATCAAGTTTACCTAACGAAGTATAAGCGGTTGGAGTATCTTTAAGATTACCCTTAGCAAGTACTAAAGCCTGTTTAGCAGGACTTTCTTTTACAGAATTAATATCATCTCTTAATCTTTTTTTAGCTAATTCAACCGTTTTATTATCAAATTCATGATTATTAACATAAGGATTAAAAATCATATCAAATAATAACTTAATCGAATCCTTAACAATTCCCTTTTCAGTATATTGAGGACCAATAAAATCAATATCACAACTAGTTATAAAAGCATTCCCAGTTTTACTATTTGAACAATAAACACTAGCATTATATAATTCCTCTAGTTTTAAATTAAGTAATCTTTTACTTCTAAACTCATTATTATTTTCAAATAAAACATCAAATAAAATATTTCTTTTAGTTATATCATCAACATTAACATTATTTCTAAAAAATATTTCAACATGACAAGATTTAAACTTATCAGTTTTTATTGTATGTAAATTAAATGTTCCAAATTGTTGTTTTTTATAAATCATCCCAGACACCTCTTCTTTAGTATACCAATATTTAATCTTTTTATAATGACATTATATCATAAATTATGTTATAATTTGAATAATAAGAAGGTGTTTATATGAATCCTATACACATAGTTACAAATAAAAAAAATATTGCATCAAGAGTATTACTTCCTGGTGATCCCCTAAGAGCTAAATATATTGCTCTAAAATATTTAGAAGAACCAGTTTTAATAAATAATGTAAGAAATATGTTAGGTTACACAGGAAAATATAAAGGTAAAGAAGTTACGGTAATCGGATCAGGTATGGGAATTCCAAGTGCTTCACTATACACATATGAATTATTTAAATTTTATAATGTTGAAAAAATAATTAGAATAGGTTCTGCTGGTTCTTTAAATTCAAATATTCACATTAAAGATATAGTTCTCGGAATAAATGCTTATTCAGATTCAAATTTTAGATATGCCTTAACCAAAAGTAAATCTAAAAAAATAAATGGAAGTAATTATTTAAATCAACAAATTATTAACACTGCAAAAGAATTAAATATTCCCATAAATAAAGGAACCATTTATACAAGTGAAGTTTTCGATGCATATGAATCAATAGATCATTTACTAAAGAAAATTCCTAACAATATTCAACCACTTGCTTGTGAAATGGAAGCATTTGGAATTTATACAGTAGCCAAATATTTAAAAAAAGAAGCAACTTGTTTAATTTCTATTTCCGATAGTAAATTCGAAAGAAACAATGATTTAACTGCTTTAGAAAGACAAACAACCCTAGATCAAATGATTTTATTAGCTTTAAATTCAATTATAAAAAAATAAAAAAGTCGATGACTTTTTTATTTTTTTACATTAAATTTAACTTCTATTTTATCAGAATTCAATAGTGAATTATTGAACTCTAATGTATATTCTCCATCACCATCATAAATATAGTAAGCATATCTAGTATAAGATGCTCCATTTCTTAAAGAACCAGCATAATCTAAAGAATCATCAAAAAATGATGAAGCATCCTCTAGTTGTATTCCTTGTGTACCGTAACAATTATAATAAAACATATTTAAACTTGTAGTCTCTTTTCCTATATTTTTCACAGTAATTGGTATTTTTATAACATCTTTACCATCATGCTCAGAAAACTCATTTTTAATGATATCAATTTTAATATCACTACCTATAGTCAATTCAAAATCATCAAATTTAAATGTTTCACCAATTTTATAATTTGTAACACTAGGTACAATTTGGAAATTTGCCCAAGTTTTAAATATCGATGTAAGAGAACTTTTTACTCCATTAGATGATGAAAAATAAAAACATGATAGAAAAAATCATGTTTTTATTTAAAATTAATTATTAAAAAAAGACTTAAATTAGTCAACTAATTCAAGTCTAATTTGCATAGCATCGTCACCTTTACGTTCATTTAATTTAA
>CAKOIQ010000025.1 GCA_934086935.1 uncultured Bacilli bacterium | reverse complement strand
AAATTCAGTTTATTATAAAAATACCCGTTGCCGCAAGCAATGCTTTTTAACATAACGATAAATTGTAATTTATTTGTCATGATTATTTTGACTTTTTTCTTCCTTTGCAGCTTCTTTAAGTGCTACACCAAATAATAAACCTAATAAATAATTTTTTTTCATTTATATTTTCCTTATCAAATTACTATTTATCTGTCGTTTCTATATATAATTATGCCATAATTTCAACATATTTTGAACCTAAATTTAAACATCCAAGATTCATCCAACATATCTAGTATATATCCAACAGTTGGAAGTAAAATAAAACCTCGCAAACTCTTTAATTAATTATTTTTCATTAATTATCTCTTTAATGGTAGGTCTAAATACTAATCCAAATGTAATATCTTTGCCTTTAAATAAATTTAAATCTATTATAGGTATCACTTTCAACAATTCATAATTATCTGGTATTGCAGAATCAAATACTGTCATACCATTTTCTGTTCTATCTCCTTTATCTTCACGATATTCAATTTCAAAATATTCTCTTAAATAACCCAAATATTTATTTACTTGTTTTCTTTTCATTGGAGAAGATACTAAAACCATTTCTTGTTTGATTATTTTTATCATAATATCATCAACACCTTTCTTAAATGACAAAAAAATCAATCATTTCTGATTGATTTAATCATTAACATCGCTTGGGTGCGACGATTTTATCTTATGGAGCAGGTGATGAGAATCGAACTCACGTGGTCAGCTTGGAAGGCTGAAGTTCTACCATTAAACTACACCTGCGTTTAATTGACAAGATTAATTATACCATAACTTGTCAATTTTTCAAGTGTTTTTTATTTTTTTATTAAAGAAAGTGCGACTTTTTCTTTATCTTTAAATACTTCTTCTACGTAAACAGTTATAATATCGCCGACATTAACAATGTCTGTAGGATCTTTTACAAAGTTGGTACTCATTTTAGATATATGTAGTAATCCATCATTATGAAGACCGATATCTACGAAGGCACCAAATGATGCAACATTTCTAACTGTACCTTTTAATTCCATTCCAACTTTTAAATCATCTATGGTTAGAACGTCGTTTCTTAAAATGGGAGCTGGTGCTTCGGTTCTTGGGTCTAATCCAGGATTTTTTAGTTCTTTAATAATATCTTTAATAGTATATTCATCATGATACTTGTTAATAAGTTTATTGATATCAACATTTTCTAGGGTTTCTTTAAACTTTTCGGTTTTTATATCCTTAATGTCAAGATTTAATTCATTTAGTATTTGATTAGTTAACTCATAACTTTCTGGATGAATTCCTGTATTATCTAAAGGATTAGTTCCATTGTTGATTCTTAGGAAGCCAATAGCTTGTTCATATATTTTATCACTAGCTAGTTTTTTTATTTCTGTACGATCTTTGAATTCATTTTTTTCTTTAAATTTGATAATTTTGTCAATAACGGGTTTGGTTAAACCGGAAATATATTTTAAGATAAATGATGAGGATGTATTAATGTTTACTCCGACATTATTTACTACTTTACTTACTGTGTAATCTAGAGATTCAGTTAGTTTTTTTGAATTAACATCATGTTGATATTCTCCTACTCCAATACTTTTGGGATCTATTTTAACTAATTCTGATAATGGATCTATTACTCTTCTACCGATACTTACGGCTGATCTTTCTTGAACTTCATAATCTGGAAATTCTCTTTGTGCTTCTTTTGAAGCCGAATAAACACTAGCTCCAGCTTCACTTACAATAATGTAATAAACATCTTTTAGATTTTTAATTGTTTCTGCTACAAACTCTTCACTTTCTCTTGAGGCGGTTCCATTACCAATGGCAATTAAATTTAAATTATATGTCGAGATTAGTTCTAGTAACTTCTTAGCGGCTCCTATTTTATCATTTTTAGGCTCATGAGGGTATATTACGTCTTTATGTAGGACATTTCCTTTTTCATCTAAACATGCCAGTTTACAACCGGTTCTAAAGGCTGGATCGAAGCCTAATACTCGATAGCCTGTTAATGGTCGGGTCATAAGAAGATTTTCTAAGTTTTCTTTAAAGACATCAATGGCAGTATCTTCAGATTTTTCTGTTAATTCGTTTCTAACATCTCTTTCGATGGATGGATATATTAATCTTTTTAAGGCATCCTTAATTGCATTTTCTACGTATTCAGTTACAAATGATGATGGATTTTTGATTATTTTATTTTTTAAGTAATTAAAGATATAATCAGTATCATATTCTAATTTTACAGATAAGATATTTTCTTTTTCACCTCTGTTAATTGCAAGGATACGATAACTTTTGGCATATTTTATTTTTTCACTAAAGTTATAATATATTTCATACGTTTTCTTTTCATCAACAGCATTTTTCTTTAATTTTGATTCGATAGTACCATTGTTATAAATATAGTTTCTAACAAATTTACGATAATAAGCATTATCACTTATCCATTCACTAATGATATATTTAGTATTTTCTAAAGCAATTGTTTCTTCTACCGGAACAATCTTACATATTGATGCCATATCTCCTTTAGTTGGAAAGGACATTATTAGTTTTGCTAAAGGTTCTAATCCCATTTTTATTGCTTCAGTTGCTTTGGTTTTTTTCTTTTCTTTATATGGTAAATAAATATCTTCAACATCTACTAATTTAGTACATGCTAAAATGTTTGCTTTGATTTCGTCTGTAAGCATGCCTTTTTCATCAATTAATCTAATAACGGTTTCTTTTCTTTCCATTAAGTTATTATAATATGTATATTTTTCATTTATTTTTTCAATTTGATTTTCGTCTAATGCCCCTGTTGCTTCTTTACGATAACGGGCTATGAAAGGAATTGTTGATCCTTCACTTAATAGCTGTAAAACAGCTTTAATTTGTTCTTTTTTGATGTTTAGCTCTGCTGCTAATTCGTTAATTACTATTTCGTTCATATTTTACCTCACTTTGATATTATAACATAAAAAAAGGAGAAATCTCCTTTAAAAAATCTTTTTAATAATAGTTATTTCTGTTTCTTGGCAATAACCGATTTTTATAGATTGATCAGCTTTTAAATATGGTAATTTATCGCTTACTTTGATTGATACTTTATACTTATTATTATCTTTGTCTATTAAGTAATAATAAGTATTACCATCTATTGTTGCAGTTTTAATTGATTTGATTGTTATTTCTTTTTCAGTTAATTTAGTGTCATCTTGTTCGGTAAAATCTTTGTCTAAATAATTTTTAGCGGCTTGTTCAATTCCTTTAGAAGAATCTGTTACTACAACTTTTTGATAATCTGAGACATCAACAAATCCATACATTTTAACTAAGCCAGCTGCATCTTTTAAACTTACTAGATATGTTGGTTTATTGTTTAAATTAATAAGTAGTGGGAATGTTGATTTATATCCCATTTGTTGAACTGCTCCTTCAGCAGATGCCATGGCTGAATATTCTTCGGCACCTGGTGCACTATAAAATGATGTTTCATTAGTTCTCATATTAGTTAGAATAAATCCTAAATTTGATTCATCATTTACAATTGAGGTTAATCCTGTATAAAGATAAATATCATCATTCATAGCTAAATAGTTATATCCATCGGTTGTATTAACAACATTTTTTTGACCAAAAACACTATTGAAGAAACCATCTTGATACGTTCCCCAATCATCTACTTGTTCAATTATTAAATCAGCACTATAGGCGATATCAATCCAGGTTGGAATTGAACCAACATTATATTTAACACTTTTACCGGTAATAGCATCTAAAACTACTACTCCTGATACTTCTGCTCTAAGTTCAATGCCATGATATTTAATAACTGGTACTACCCAGTATGGATTTCCTTCATTATCTATTTCAAATGAATAATCGCCAAAATTTAATGTTGGATATTTAAATCTTAAAACTCTTGTAAGATTATCATTAAATAAACCTGATGGAAGATACTTCATACCTTTTTCTAATCTAGTTAATTTAGCTTCTCCATTAACACTATCAACGGTAATATATCCTTTAACTCCTTCTTTACGGTTAGTTAACCATTTAATTGGTGAAGCGTATTCTAAAGGTGTTACTCTTAATATTTGATTGTTATAATTTATTTGGGTATATAAATCGGAAACATCATACTGACTTACCATGTCACTCATTTGTCCCATTACTCTATCCCCAAGTTTTTGACTGCTTGTTTTATCTAATAAAGGTAATTTGGTAAAATCAACTTCTTTAATATCTGTTGTAAAGTTTTTATCTTGATTAATTGTAATTCTTGTAGCATATTTTTTAGAGTTAAATAATGGCGAATTAATAATGTTTACTAAAATTATAATTAGACAAATTAATGGAATTAAATATAAAATGTTTAATTTTGGTTTTCTATTTCTTAAATTTATTTTTTTAATATTGAAATTTAGCATTATATTTAAAAATGAGTAAAATATTAAAACTGCGAATACATATATGTAAAAAGCAATATTAGTTAAATTGATTGCCGGTAAAGTAATATAATATAATAATCCTCCAAAAATTATAGTTAAAAATATTATTAAAATTTTCTTTTTCATGTATATTCTCCTTAAATACATATTAACATAATTGTGTTAAAATAAAAAGTGGTGATTGAGATGTACTATAACAATTTAAGTGATTTCTATAAAAAGAAATTTGGATGTAAAGTTGTTAAATTGTCATTTGATGGTGGTTTTAGTTGTCCTAATAGAGTTAGTGGGAATGGTGGATGTATTTTTTGTTCAGGAAGTAATGAATTTGCTGGAGATCGCAATAAAACTCTTGAAGAACAATACTATGATCAAGTAAAAATGATTTCAAAGAAATGGCCAAATGCTAAATATATTGCTTATTTTGGTTCTTTTACAAATACTTATGATAGTGTGGAAAATTTAAGAAAGAGATTTGAAACTGTTTTAAAGTTTGGCAATGTCATTGGTTTATCGATTGGAACTAGAAGTGATTGTATAAGTGCAGATATTCTGGAATATTTGATTGATCTTAATAAGCGTACCTTTTTAACGATTGAATTGGGTTTACAATCAATGCATGATAGTACACTAAGATATATTAATCGTGGTCATGATTTAAGGAACTTTGATGAGTGTGTTAAATTATTAAAAAAGAATAATATAAATGTTGTTGTTCATATTATTGATGGATTACCTGGAGAAACAGAAGAAATGATGCTTGATAATATTAATTATTTAAATAGGTTAGATATAGATGGAATTAAAATACATAATTTATTTGTAGTTAAAAATACTTTACTTGCTTATATTTATGAAAAAGATAAATTTCATTTATTAACATTAGATGAATATATTGATATTTTATATAAACAAATAAGATTATTAAAACCCAGTATTGTTATTCATAGATTAACTGGTGATCCTAAAAAGGAAGATTTAATCGTTCCAGAATGGGCTATTCATAAAATTAATGTTCTTAATGGAGTGGTTAAGATACTTAAAAATAATAAGGCTTATCAAGGTATTGATTATAAAAATGACGTTAATAATTAATTTATACTTGACTTTTTAATCTTTATGTTGTATTATATGTCACAACGAAAGGGAGGTTAGAGGTTGATGATTAGAAGAGACTATCTAAACGAAGTTAGTAATATGACTTCAAATATGTATTCAGCTTTATTAGCTGCTAAAACTGTAGAAGAAAGGGAAGCAATTTTCAAAGAGGTTGATGGTATGATTTGGAAGTTACAAAATACTCCATCAATTATGAATGAAAAAGGGGAAAGAACAATTTATAATGCCATTCGTGACACTAGAAGTAGTGCTAAAGAAAAATTTATGGAAAATGCAATGGCTATTAGTGAAAATGATCCTGCTGCTTTAAAAGCGTTAGAAATTGGTATTGCTTTTGAAAATGCAGATTTAGCTAAAGCTACTAGTGAATATATTGCTTTAAATTCTGAATCTTATAGATTTGCTGATGATATTGTTGCTGAATACGCTAAAACTTTTGGTGTATCAGCTGACTTAGCTAGTTGTTATATTGCTGAACAAACTGCAAGAAAAGAATTAAGTAAACAAATTTCAAAATAAAAATTCGGTTTAATCCGAATTTTTTTATGCATCTAAATTTGCATTTTCTTGTGCTAACCAATCTGCAAATGTTTCTTTAAATTTAGCTATTTCTTTTACTTTAGCATCAGGATATATTCCTTTAAAATTACATAATGCTTTATATATATGAGATAGTTTTACTTCACTTGAATTTTCAAATAGTGCATAACTAAAAGCATTGGCTAGTAATGTTAATGTTATATCTGGATAACGACTTTGCATTTCATATACTCTTTTATATTCACTTGTAGCACTTACTAAAAATTTAAAAATTTGTTCTTTTTGAAAATCTGTGTACGCTAATTTTAATCCCATTTTCTTTTCAAATTTAGGATATGTTCCCATTAGTATTTTTACTACTGTTGCTTCATCAGCTTCAGCAATATCTATTTTAATAAATCTTCTTAAAAATGCTCTATCTCTTAAAATATATGCTTCATATTCTTCTGTTGTAGTTGCGCCAATCATTTTTATAGTACCTCTATCTAAAAATGGTTTTAACATGTTGGCAAAATCGATTCCATTGTTTGACGCTGCTTTATTAACCAAAAGATGCACTTCATCGATAAATAATATTGTGTGATCTAATTCTTTTAGTTCTTGTAGTAATAATTGTAATCTTGATTCAGTATTTCCATCTTCGGTTTTACTATTACCTAAAAGGGAAGGAATATTTATTTTAATGATGTTCCATCCTTTTAAAGCATTAGGAGCTTGTCCATTGTTGATTCGATATCCTAATCCTTCAACTATTGCAGTTTTACCAATACCTGGTTTACCTACCAATAAAGCACTTTTATCTGGAGTTATTAAGGCTAAAATCATTTCATTAATTTCTTGTTCCCTGCCTATAGCTGGATCGGTTATAAACGTTTTGGAACTTAGGTTTTCTCCATATGTTTCAATTATACTTAATCTATGCTTTGTAGGTTGAACGTTAGGTGTAGACATATCTAAAACTTCGGTATTTGAAGAATTATCTATCATATCTAATTTTTCTATTTCTTCCATGGTATCACTCTTTCATTCTTTTATTATATCATAATAAGTTTTTAATAAAAATAAAAAAGCATATAAATTATATACTTTAAAATGGTAAAAATTTCTTTTTATAGCCGCCTTTAACTGCATAACAATCGTGAGCTACCATAAAAACATTTTCATCTTCTTTTAGTAATGAATGTTTAAATCCGTAATATAAGTCAAAAGGTATTATTACGAAAAGGGTTGGATCTTCTTTGGTAAAAATTCCACCTTTACTGCCTATTTCTGTTACTCCAATATGATATTCGTTCATTATTAATTTTTTAATATTTTTCCATTTTTTGCTTTTGATATAACACATTTTACTATCGTTTACGCCTAACATAACGACATCGATCAAATTAGATGATATTGTTAAAATTATAACTGAGTAAATGGTTTTAGTAATTCCAAAAATTATAGTTCCAACTATAATAATAATAGCATTTACTATATGATTACATTTACCTACTGATAATTTAAAATATTTGTTTACTACTTCAGCTATAACATCGGAACCTCCAGTATTAAAACCAGTTCTAAAAATAATTCCATTAGATAATCCTCTCATGATTGATGATACTAATATTACAACAAACATATTAGTAAATTCTATATTTATTATTTTCACTAATGGTTCAGTTAATGAAACTAAAACTGTAAAGGTTACTGATCCAATAAGAGTATTGATAGCGTCCTTTTTCCCTAAAAATATATATGAAATAATAAGTATTATAACCGTGGTTAGGTATAAGAATGTTGTGGGTGACATGCCAATCAATTGTTTAATTATTATGGCTAATCCACTCATTCCCCCAACTACAATATCGTTTGGAACATAAAATAAATTGTAGGCAAGTGCATATATAAAACAGGCAAATAAAAAGAATGAAAATCTTACAAACAAATTTTTTGTATTAATGGATTTTAATATATTAATATTTTTATTAAATAATCCCTGCATACTCTCACCTATTATAATAATACTATTTTTAATTATTTAAGTAAATAAAAAAAACTCACTTGCGTGAGTCTTTTTTATTATTCAATAATTTCTGTTACAGTACCAGCACCTACAGTACGTCCACCTTCACGAATTGAGAACTTAGTTCCGTTTTCTAAAGCAACCATACTGATTAA
>CAKOIQ010000024.1 GCA_934086935.1 uncultured Bacilli bacterium | reverse complement strand
CTGTATTATAACGCATAGTTATTTCTCCTTTTTTCTTAAATAGTATAACATAAAAAGATAGATTTAATCTATCTTTTATCTGGGTCAAAACTTACAAATCTTTTTCTTTTTACTGTTAATGCATAAGTTTGATTTTATTTAAGTTTTTATATAACTTACTGAGTATCTTTTTGCTTCATTATTTTCATTTTTAAATATTAATAAATAATTTTCAGTTAAAACTCCATTAGCATCTACTAATAATTCAATTTTTTTGATTAAAGTAGCTTTACTAGTTGTAGGAGTAGCTTTTGAATCTAAGATGAAATTAATTATAACAAGAATAATAAATATTTGCATATACACCAATTATACTTTACAATTTTCTAAAAATCCATAATACTTATTTCTTATTTTTTGAGATATTTTAAAATTGTAGATTATTTTAAATATTAGCTGTCTTATATATTCAACTATAGAGCATACAACATATATAATTACAGTTACGATAATTAAATACAGAAGTACTTGATAAGAATTTTGAATACTTGGGGTAATTTTAAAAACATTATAAATACGGTATCTAATCATACTATTATCATGAATTAAATAAACTCCCATTGTTAATTTAGATAATTTGTTGATAAAATTACTTTTAATATTTAGAGTACTAAAGATACTAAAGTATATTACTGTTTGGATAATTACAAAAGGATTACTATAAGCTCTGGTCATATTATAGACTCCACCAAATATTTCATTATATACAGGACTATAGGTGCGCATTATATTTGTGGTTTGTTCTATACTAAAATTGATAATTATGATAAAAATAAATGATAAGTAAGGTTATCTGGGATTTTATTAAAGATATACCATTGTTTGATTGGATATTTTCTAATATATGCTCCAATTAAATATAAGAATATGAAATTATATAAAGTGTATCCATTATTATCAAATGCTTTACATCCAGTTAAATAAGGTAAGATGCTAAATAATGTAAACATAATTATTAATAAATAGTTATATTGTTTTTGTTCTAACTTGGAAATTAGGATATTTAAGAATGGACTTAATATATAAATAAATATATATAGTTTTATAAACCAATATTCATCTAAGTTTAGAATAAATAATTTTCTTATTATAGTTGCTTTATCAAATGAAACATTAAATAATAGGAAAAGTCCTAGCATTATGCCTGCTCGATAAAATAAACTAGAGTTTATTAGTGACCATAATTTTGATTGTTTAAATTTATTAGTTGATTGAAAATATCCTGTTAGCAAAATAAAAGAATTAACGTGAATAACTAATATATCAAAGATAAATTCTAGTATACGTTTAATTGCCATATTGGTACAGTTATTTAACATATTACCATGAGTAATTAAATGTCCAGTAACTATCATAATCATTGATATTATTCTCATTAATTCATAATTTGAACTACGTTCTTTTTCTTTCATAAAACCACCCTATATTATTATTAACAACATTATATCATTTATAAAGTTATTTGGGTAGTTTTATTATGTACAAATTCCACCTTTTGATTCAATATAAATTGTACTTGTTTAATTTAATTCTTTATTGCTAAATAAATATATTCCTAAAGTGTTAATAGCAACTACTAAAGATGATGAAAAAAATATTATTACATATGATTTAGTATTCATAGCACGAGATTTTTGAAATGCTTCGCCTGTTGGCAAAATATTCACTGTTAATTTGTAAATATCCCTTTTAATACCTTTTATATACATAGGATTTTCTGTATCAGTAACTTTTTGTCCTTCATCACTAAAGTAATAACCATCATCACTATGATTATATTTTAATTCCGATAAGGCACTTAATAAAACGAAACTTATTAAAATTAAGAAAAAGGCATTTATTACATTTATTACAGGACTTACAATTTCGTTACTAATTATCATTACTATAAATGTTGAAATAGATACATATGATAAAATAATTAAAAGAATTATTAAGATATTTATTATGAATTCTAAATTAAATGTTAAATTTTTAAATAAAACAATTCCAGATATACAAATTATAAAAAAATAAACTGAATAAACTAACAAATTAACAATATATATAGAAAATAAATTGCTTAAATAAATATTAATTCTACTATGACCTGCAATTATTTTATTTTTGGTGGTTCCATATGAATAATCAAAACCTAAAATCGTGCTTATTAAAATAGATACAATTATTCCGAATACAGGCAGGTAATTAAATATCATACTATTAATATTTACTAATTCTAAACTATCGTGATAAATGTTATAGTTGTCCTTAATATAATAAACTGCTACTATTGCACTTAATAATGCTGCTATCCAGATTGCTTTGCTTTTTTTCATTTTATAAAAATTGGCTTTTAAAAGATTAATCATTCTCTTTTCCTCCAATTAAATCGAGATAATAATTTTCTAAAGTTTCTTCTGTTTTTTTAATATTCTTTACTGAACAATTCAAATTTGATAGTTCTAAAATTAAATTTGATATATTTGTTATGTTTGATAATTCAAAGGTATTATTATCTATTATTTTATATTGCAAATTTTTTAATTTAAAATATTTTATAGCAGTTTTTGGAACATCAACAATTAATTCAGTTTTTATTTGCTTTTTTTCATTAAATTCTTTTGAACTTATTTCTTTAATAATTTTACCGTTTTTTATAAAACCATAATTTGTAGCAATTTTGGATAATTCATCAAGATAATGACTAGAAATTAAAAATGTAAGGTTTTGTTCTTTATTTAATTTTAAAATTAATTTTCTGATAGCTATTATCCCTTCCGGATCTAGTCCGTTAATTGGTTCATCTAAAATTATAAATTTTGGGTTACTACATAATGTAATAGCAATACCTAAGCGTTGTCGCATACCTAATGAAAAGTTTCTTACTTTTTTATTATCAGTATCATTTAAACCAACTAATTTTAATAGAGCATCAATATCAATTGTTTGAATTGTACCAACTATTTTAGATTGTTCAATTATGTTTTCTCTAGCTGTCATATTTTCTATTAACGCAGGCTTTTCAATAATAGCACCTATTGTTCTTAAATGTTTTTTTATTTTAGAATTTTTATAATTTATATCAAATATTTCATAATTACCTTTTGTAGGCGCTTGCAATCCAGTGATTATTCTAATTAATGTTGTTTTTCCTGCACCATTTCTGCCTACTAATCCGTAAATAGCTCCTTCTTCAATTTTCATATTTAAATTTGAAAGTACTTTATGATTATGATAACTTTTTTCAAGGTTTTCTACTTTTAAAATATAATTCATAGTTATTTACCTTTCTTACATTAATATTTTTTTGAACACACTCCATCATTGGATTCAATATATTCAATTATATCTATTAACAATTTATTTTCATCATTATATTTTGAAGTATCAAATTTTTTGGCAAAATCATAATTTGAGGGTTCTATAGTTAATTTTTGATTTTGTAAATCTTTCATTACGTTAATTGTAATTATTTCATTATTATAATAACAGGTACTTGCAATGCCCGTTGCGGTTGGTTCGGCAGTATAATAGTTTTTAAATAAAATTGCAAATACAACAATAGCCAAAACAAAGAACAAGACTAATCCTAAGGTGATTCCTGATATTTTAATTAGCTTAATAATAATGTTAGAGTTAATTTCGGTATTCGTAACTTTTTCCAGAAGAATATTTTCGTTACCAACAAGTTCATCTAATGAAATATTTAGGATTTTTGATAACTCTCCAGCTTGTTTTAAATCAGGGCTTGTTTCACCTAATTCCCAATTAGAAATAGTTTGTCTAGAAACTCCTATACTTTCTGCTAATTTTTCTTGACTAAGATTGTTTTTCTTTCTGAGTTCTAATATTTTTTTGCCAATCATTTTTATTTACTCCTAACTATTTTAATTATATATTTTTAACAAAAATTATCTATAAAATTACTTTGGAAGTAGCGCAATTTTTTTTAACAAACAATAAATATTGAAGATTTTTAATTTAAATTTCAATATTTGTAATATCGATTACTTGATTACTATCGTCATAATCTATTTTAAATACATCGGGGTTATTGAATCTTCTATTTATTACTTCTTTATTATTAAATGTAATATTAAAAGTATTACCATTAAATTCAAAATTACACATTGTTTGTAGATAAGACATTAAAATCATTCCATGAATAACTAAAACTATTTTGTGATCTTTTCCATTTAGCATTTCATTTAAAAATTCTTGGAAACGTTTATCCACATCATTTAATGATTCTCCGGTTTTAAATTTTAAATCTTTATTTATAAATGAATTAGCTGAAAAATTATCTGGTAATTCTGATACTTTATCACAGCCTAGTTTTCTTTCATCTATTCTTTTGTCTAACTTAATTTTTAAATTATTCTTTTCTGCTAGATATTTGGCTGTACCAATTGCTCTATAAGAATCACTTGAATAAATTGCATCAATATTATTAAGTTCAGATATATCACACAAACTTTTAGCTTTTTCCTCACCTTCACTTGATAAAATCATATTTCTGTTATAGTCATCCCAAGAAACATTTTTGTAATCACTATAATTGTCAATTTCAATAAATGGTGCTGAATGTCTAATTAAATATATTGTTTTCATATTAGCCTCTTTTCTATATTTTTATTGTATCACATCATTTATTCTTTTTAGTAATTCTTTGATAAAAATTTCTTCATTTATTTTATTGATATAACTATATTTTTTACCGATATCTTTTAGGGACATTCCACTTATGTACACTTCTTTTTTATCTATTATGATATATCTATCATGAAATGGATTATTATCTATGAAATATATATTTTTATATTGAGATTTATATTTTTTTATTAATTCTTCATTAAAGTTTTTAGATATCATTATTATTTTAGTATTTATGTCTTTTAATAGGTCTAATAATTCTTTGTTTATGTAGTTATCAATAATTATTATTTCTTCGTTTGCATCATTTAAAATATCTAGTAGGATACTATTTGCATCATATATTTTTCCTTCATATATTATTGAACTTTGTTTACTAGAAAATTTATTAAGTGACTCTTCTAATTTTAATATTCTTTCTTCATGATTTACTAAAATATTATTTTTATTATTGGTTGATAAATATTTTCGCATGTAAACAAAAGCATCTATAATTTTCATGCTTACTTCATCAGCAACTTTTGTATGAAGAACTGTAGCTAGCATAGCAACACCTTGTTCAGTAAATACATGAGGTAAATATTTACTATGTTTCCCTACTCCGTCAACTTCTAAGGTCCCAGATTGTGACCTTAACTTAATATATTCTTCTTTAGTTAATTGAAACATATATCTTTCTGGAAATTTTTTGATATGTCTTTTTACAGCTTGATTAATAGTTTTGGTCCCATTAGCACATTCATATAATTTTGCTAAATCAGAATCTAACATAACTTCTATTCCTCTTATATCATAAATTATATTATTTATTTGTTTTTCTTCTTGTAATTCATTCATAATTTTTCCTTTCTAAAATAAAAAAGAGACATACTTAAAAGTATATCTCCGCATATATGCATATAAGCTCAGTTGCTTAATCTTATAAACCCTAGTCGTTCTAATTGTCATATTAATTTTTAGCAACCTAATTAAAGCATTTTTATTATAATAAATAATTGTGAACAATGAAAGAAAGTTAGTTTCTTTTTAAAATACATATTGTTTCCATGTGTTTAGTTCTTGGAAACATGTCTAAAAGATATATTTCTTTTAGGTTATAATATTCTTTTAGATTATTAATATCTCTAGCTAGAGTTAAGGGATTGCAGCTCATATAAATTAGATTTTGAGGTTTGTAGTTTAATAATGAAGATAATGTTTCATCATTTAGTCCACTTCTTGGAGGATCTACAATAATACAATCTATTTTATCTTTTATTTTGTTAATGTTTGTTGAATCACCTAGAAGATAATAATTATTTTGTTTATTCATTTTAGAGTTAGTTATAGCATCTTTAATTGCTTCTGGAACTATTTCGATACCATATAATTTATCTTTTTGCATAGGGATACCTAGAGTTCCTACTCCACAATATAAATCTACAACATGCCCATATTTTTCTTTTGATATGATTTTAAATACTTCTTTTAAGATGTCTAGATTTATTTGAAAGAATGAATTAATATTTACTTTATATAAATATTTATCTATTATTTCTATATAATTATCTTCTCCATAGATTATTTTGTTATTAACTATGATACCTACTATTTTATTATTTTGAGTTAGAGTATCTATATCTATTTTATAGGAATCTTTAGTATTTATTTTAATTAATATTTCATTATTATAGTTTGATCTTATGATTATGTCTCCATTTTTAATTTCAAATAGTTCTTTTGATGAAATAATTTTATTTATGGATTCTTTGGCTAATAAGCAATTATCTATTTCAACAATATTATGAGTTTTTTCATTATAATAACCCCAATTATAATTAGCTATTTTTAATTCAATCTTATTACGATAATTAAACTCTTTAGGTGAGTTTATTATTAGGGGATTAATAGTTAGTTTAGCATATTTATTAAAAATATTAATTAAGATATTTTTTTTTATATTTAGTTCTTCTTGATGATTGATATGCAAGAAGTTACAACCACCACATCTATCATAGTATGGACATTTAGGAATTATTCTTAATGGTGATGGAGTAATTATTTTAGTTATATTTCCAATTAAATAATTCTTTTTTTCTTCAATTATTTTTACTTCTAGTTCTTCATTTAATAAAGCATTAGGTATAAATATTACTTTATTATTATAGTGAGATATTCCTCTTCCTTGATGATCATATGATTCAATTTTAACTATGATATTCATATAATTTTTTTACTTCCTTTGGAGTTAATTTACGGTAATCTCCACTTTTTAAATTATCAGTACTTAAGAAAGCATACTCTACTCTAGATAATTTATCTACTAGGTATCCAAGTTTATTAAATATTCTTTTAATAATATGATTTCTTCCTTCAACAATAGTTATTTCAATGATTGAATAATCTTTTTCTGTATCATTTTTCTTTATTTTTACTCTGGTAGGAATACATTTAATACCATCTATTTCAATTCCTTCTTTTAATCTTTTATAGTCGGTTATTGCCATGCATTTATTTAATTTTGCGATATATTTTTTAGGTACAGCATTTGTTGGGTGCATTAGAGTATTGGCTAGGTTACCATCGTTAGTTAGAATTATTAGACCAGTAGTATCATAATCTAATCTACCTACTGGATATATTCTTTTGTCTGTTGCGATTAAATCAACGATAGTTTTACGATCATGTTCATCTTTAACTGAGCAAATTATGCTTCGGGGTTTATTTAATAAATAGTAAACATTTTCTTCTTTTGATAAATGAACTTTATTAACGACGATGTCATCATTTGCATTTACTTTGGTTCCTAATTCAGTTACTTTTTCACCATTAACATATACTTTACCTTGTTTTATATATTCTTCTGCTTTTCTTCTTGAACAATATCCTGATTGTGCGATTACTTTTTGCAATCTTTCCATAAAAAATCACCTATTAATATTTTAACATATTTTAGGTGATTTTAGAAAAATAAATAGATTAAAATAAATGAAGCAATTATGCCAAATAAATCAGCAAATAATCCAGCTGGAAGTGCATATCTACTTTTAGTTACTCCAACACTTCCAAAGTATAGAGCAATTACATAAAGGGTTGTATCTGATGATCCTTGAATGGTACTAGCTAAAAGTCCCATTGTAGAATCAGGTCCATATTTATTAAAAATATTAACCATTAAGGCTAAAGTACTATTACCAGAAACACTTCTTAGAAAACACATTGGAATTATGTCACTTGTTAAATTAAATTTTGTTAAATATGGAGTTAAAAATGAAAATATATCACTTATAATATTACTTTTAACTAGAATATTAACTGCAAAAATCATGGCTACTAAATTAGGGATTATTTTAAAAGTAGTTATTATACCTTCTTTAGCACCAATTAGAAATTCATCATAGATATTTATTTTATGTTTAAATCCATAGATTATTATTGTTAAAACAATAATTGGTAAAATAATAAAACTACTTGTTTCCATTTTTTCTCCTTATAAAGTAATCAAGAGTTAAACCAGCAATTGTTGAGGCTGTTGTGGCAAGGATACAGGTTGGTAAAACTGATGTAGGATTTAAACTTCCAGCAGCATGTCTTAGTGCGATGATTGTAGTGGGAACAATGGTTACACCAGCAGTGTTTAAGACTAAAAAAGTTATCATGGGAGTAGATGCTCTTTTTTTATTATCATTTAATTCTTGTAACTTTTCCATAGCTTTTAGACCAAATGGTGTCGCAGCACTTCCAAGACCAGCCATATTTACAGCAATATTACTAGCAATGTAGCCAATAGACTCATGATTTTTGGGAATTGTTGGAAATATTTTTGATAATAAAGGAGTCATTAATTTGGCAATTTTTTGAATTAATCCACTTTTTTCGGCAATTTGCATAAGTCCCATCCAAATAATTAATAATGGTAATAAACTTAAAATAAGATTTATAGAATCTGTACCTGCATTAATAATTTCAGTATTTATTTCGCTTATGTTACCAGTTATAAAACTATAGATAATACCGATAATAATAAATATTCCCCAAATATGATCTACCATAAATTTAAAATCTTTCTTTTTAGTTTTTGGAAAAATGTTTCTTTTGGTTTAACATTTTCTTTTTTGATAATATTGGTTTTAAAATATTCATGATTATTTAATGTAACTGTTAAATTACCAATAATATTTGTAACGTTAGTGTCATAATAATTGATGTTTACTTTAATATTTTTTCTTTCTTCTTTAGTTAAGGACATATTAAATGATTCTTCTATGTAGGTATTATTTATGTTAGTTTTGATTTTACCTTTTTTAACTATTTTATAGTTTTTAAGTTTTTTTAAATATTTTTCGTATAATTCTTTATGATCATTAAAGTCATTACCATCATTAAAGGTTACGACTGTTAAATTTACATTGTTTTTTGATGCATTTGTAACAAGGGTTCTTCGGGCTTTTTCGGTAAAACCGGTTTTTCCTCCGGTACAATATTTATATTCTTTTAATAGTCTATTTTTATTGTGCCATAAATAGGTCTTTATATTGCTTTTAACGGTTATTTCTTTTGTCCCGGTTATTTCCTTGTAAATGTTATTTTTAATTGCGTATGAGGATAATAATG
>CAKOIQ010000023.1 GCA_934086935.1 uncultured Bacilli bacterium | reverse complement strand
AAAGAGCGAAGAATAATCGCTCTTTTTAAATGTTAATATTTTCTTTTAAGAATTGGATAAATAAATAAACAAATTACAGAAGAACATATGACTACAAAATAGTTAGCAGTTAATTGTTTAATTACATCAATTGTATTTATATTGTTGATAACTATATGATAAATGTTTGTAAGTGATGTATAAAATGTTTGATCTAATATAAATGATATTATAATTGCTAGGATAAATCCTACTAAGTAGTTTGAATTACTTTCAATTAAATCATAAATTATAACAAATATGTAATGAGTTAATAAGAATATGATTAATAATGCTGCTAAGCTTATGTTTGGATAATATATTTTTAATGATGATATTTTAATTGCATTAGGTGATATGATATTTTTTAAACTTTCTATTTTTTCATTATCAATCATTGGCAATGAACATATTATTGAACATATTATATAAAATATAAATGTTAATATTGCGGCAGTTAATAAAGATTTTTTTGTTTCTTTCATTTTATGTTTTTCAAATAATAATGCTGTAAATAAAAATGTAAATGAATAGATAATAAGACCTATATTTATATTTAAATTTTGTCCTATTTTGATGGTTATGCCATTAAATAAGCAAGTTATTATTAATAACATATATAATATGATTGAATAGAAATTAAACTTTGTTTTCATTTTAACACCCTTTATTCTAAAATAAATATATCATAAAGTTTTGTAAAATTAAAGATAAAATATTGTTAATTATTTTATTATGTGTTATATTTATCGTAAGAATAGGTAAAATAAAAAGAGGAGATTAGTATGAAAAAAGTTATTTTATTTTTAATGAGTTTAATGTTAATTCCATTTGGAGTAGATGCTATGGCTATTTCTGAGTCTTTTGACTTAAGGGATGATGTATCTATTAATCTTTATGGTAAAGAGGACACTAAAGATTTAAAGGGTGTTGGTGGTCATGTAATTGCAGAAAGTAAAGCAGGAGATGATACAGTAACAATATTACTTGATATGAATATTGGACAAGAAGTATTTGATTCAGAGGAAGAAGAAGGTCATACTTTAACTAATGTTTTTGATAATTCATACATTAAAACAGCATTATCTAAGTATGCTCAAGAACAAGGATGGGTTGATATTGCTGCAAATCGTAGATTATTAAAAGGAACTGATTTAGAAACTTTAGGTATTACTAAAGATTCTAATAATAAGTATGAAGTTTTAGGAAAAAATTCATTTGCAGCACCTATTTATTCAACAGCTGAACAATCTTATATGTATGATTATTGGACAAGCATTCCAAACGGTTCTGATGAAATTTATGTTGTAAAATATAAACAAGATCGTGTAGGTACTGGTGATAATGATGTTTGGGCAACAATTGAGCCTGTAGATATCACAGCTTTTACTGCAGCTGCTGGTGGAAGTAAATATGCAATTAGACCTGTAATTGAAATTGATAAAAAATGGATTTTATGTAATAATTCTAAAACACCTGTTACCCCTGAACCTGGAAAACCTGATAGTCCTGCTACTGGAGTAGAAGATATTATCTTACCTTTAACAGGTATATTATTGGGATTTGGTGCAATTGCATTTGTAACTAGTAAGAAGAACTTATTTAAACAAATTTAAGACCTTTAGGTCTTTTTTTATTTTGTTTTATTTTGTCGAATATATGATAGTGCTTAGTAATTGTGTTATGATTTTTTTGGTGATAAAAATGAATAATATTTATAATAAACTTTTAAAGAAAATAGATAATATTTCTTTTATTGAGAACTATCTAAGTATTAAGGCTTTACTTGACAAAAAACATTAATAATAATACAATTATAGTTGTAAGAAGGTGGCTGTATGATGGAAGATAAGTTATATTTAACTCCTGAAGAAATATTAGATCATGAGTTTAAAATTGATGCTAGAGGTTATCGTATGCAAGAAGTTGATAAATTTCTTGACATGGTAATAAGAGATTATACAGAATTCTTACGTACAATTAAAAAACTAGAAAAAGATAATTTAGATTTGATTGAAGATAATAAGAAATTACAAGCTGAGTATCGTAAGTTAAAAGCTAGTATTGAAGCTTCTTCTGATGGTAATTCTGGAAATGGTCAAATGAATAATTCTGATTTACTTAGAAGATTATCTAATTTAGAAAAAATAGTTTATGGAAGAGAGTAATATCTTAGGCAAACGCTGCATTTAATGTAGAGGAAAGTCCATGCTCACAAAATCTGCGATGATTTTAGTGTTCACGCTAAGGGAATAAATAACCTTAGGTAGTTTTTACTAACGGCGTCGAGGTAACCTGTCAAATGGTTATATTAGACATAAAGTGCCAAAGAGACGAGTTTATTTGGAAACGAATAAAGTGGAACGTGGTAAACCCCGTGAGTGAGAAACCCAAATTTGGTAGGGGAACCTTTCGAGATAAAATGAAATTTAGAAAGGACCGTAAGGTAGATAAATGTTTGCCACCTATTTATAGGAACAGAACATGGCTTATTAGATATTATTTTTTATTTATATAAAGGAGTGACATTTATAAGCGAGATAAGCGAAGTACTTAAAAGTACAAGAGAAATGTCAGGGGTATCTTTGGAAGAAGTAAGTAAAGATCTTGAAATTCCAGTACTTGTATTGAATCAAATAGAAGAAGGAAATATAGGTGCATTTAAAGATATTTTTGAATTAAAGAAATATATTTCGGATTATGCAAAATACTTAGGATTAAATAGTGAAGAAGTTATAGATGAATTTAATGAGTATATGTTTGAAAAAACTTCAAAAATACCAATGGAAAAAATTGAACAAGCTGTAAAAAATACAATTGAGGAAGAAGCAAATGATGATAGAATAGCGTCACCTTATACTAAAGCAGCACCTATAAATAATAATAAACAATTTATTATAAGTATTATTGTTATAATTATTTTAGTTATATTAGTTATTATTTGGAGTATAAATCAAATTACAAGTATAAATATTACAAATAGTTTATTTTAATTATATAAATTTTAAGGAGAGATTATTTATGAATTTACCAAATAAAATTACTTTAGGAAGAATTATTTTATCTATTATTATTTTAATAATTATGATGTTTCCTTTTCATGATGTAGGTTATGATTTTCCTACTTACTTAGTTGCTGGTAAAATTACTGTTAGTTTAAAATATATTATTTGTGGAGTATTGTTTATGATAGCTTCATTTACTGATTTTTTAGATGGTAATATTGCTAGAAAAAGAAATATTGTTACTGATTTAGGAAAAGTTATGGATGCGATTGCTGATAAAATTTTAGTTAATGGCATTTTAATTATTTTAGCTTGTGATGGAGTTTTACCTGTTGTAGTGCCGGTTATTATTATTACAAGAGATACTATTGTTGACTGTATTAAGATGATGGCTGGTTCTAAGGGAAAAGTTGTCGCTGCTAGTATTTGGGGCAAAATTAAAACTGTATTTATGATGACTGGTATTTCCTTAGTTATGATTGGAGATTTACCGTTTGAGTTAATTGGTATAAGCTTAGGTTATTATATGATTTTAGCTGCATGTGTTTTATCTATTTATTCAGGTATTCAATATTTTATAGCTAATAAAGAATTTATGTTTGCAAAAATGTAGAAAATAATCTACATTTTTTATTTTTACAAATTTTAAAAAACAGTCGAATAATTGTTCGAAAAAAGTATTGACTTTTAATTATATATATATTAAAATTAATATTGTAAGAGAAAGAATAGGTGAAATAACTTGAAAATAAGTGAAGTAAAAGATAAGGATAAAGCTTTAGAACAAGTTTTAGCTGATATAGAAAAACAATTTGGTAAAGGTGCTATCATGAAACTTGGAAGTAGTGAACATATGGAAATTGATGTTACTTCTTCTGGGTCATTAAGTTTAGATGTAGCACTTGGTGTAGGTGGTTTTCCAAAAGGTAGAATTATTGAAATTTATGGACCAGAATCTTCAGGTAAAACAACGATTGCTTTACAAGCTATTGCTGAAGTGCAAAAAGAAGGTGGAAGAGCAGCGTTTATAGATGCTGAACATGCCTTAGATCCTGTTTATGCAAAAAAATTAGGAGTAAATATTAATGAATTATTATTAAGTCAACCAGATACTGGTGAACAAGCTTTAGAAATATGTGAAGCTTTAGTTAGAAGTGAAGCAGTTAATATTGTTGTTATAGATTCAGTAGCAGCATTAGTTCCACAAGCTGAAATTGAAGGTGAAATGGGTGATTCACATGTTGGATTACAAGCAAGATTAATGTCTCAAGCATTAAGAAAATTATCTGGTACTATTTCTAAAACAAAAACAACTGCAATATTTATTAATCAATTAAGAGAAAAAGTTGGTGTATTATTTGGTAATCCAGAAACAACACCAGGTGGAAGAGCTTTAAAATTCTATTCTACAATTAGATTAGATATTAGACGTGGTGAACAAATTAAGAGTGGAGACAGTGTAATTGGTAATAAAACTAATATTAAAGTTGTTAAAAATAAAGTAGCACCTCCTTTTAAAACTGCAACAGTTGATATTATGTATGGTGAAGGAGTAAGTAGAACTGGTGAACTAGTGGATTTAGCAGTAGAAAATAATATTATTAATAAATCAGGAGCATGGTTTAGTTATAATAATGAGAAAATTGGTCAAGGTAGAGAAAATGTTAAACAATACTTAAAAGATAATCCAGCTTTATTAGAAGAAATTGATATTAAAGTTAGAGAAGTTTATGGTATTGTACCTAAAAATAAAAGAAAAAAAGAAGCTTAAAATATAGATTTAATATCTGTATTTTTTTCTGTTTTCATTTGATTATTATTTTTATAGAGCATATAATGAAAATATAAGGATAAAATGTCCTTAATGAAGGAATGGTTTTATAAAAGAAAAAGGTTGTAGCTATTTTAGCTAAGATATTGAAACAGGAGATGTTGTTGCAAAAACAGTAATTAATGATGATGGTACAGTAAATTGATATGAGTATACTGTTCCAGATGATATTAAATGTGGACATGGTGATACTTGGTATAATACTTATGATGATTTTGTAAATGATGAACCTGCATGTTCTCGTGATAAAGATGATCCAGATAGTATAAATAGATTTTGGTCTGGAAATGGTCATGTTAATTTTTTTGAAGAGTATAAAATTAAATATTTAATTTTGTATCGTGCTTTTGAAGGTTTTACTTCCTATGACAAGTATTTAACAATTGCTGAAATTGAATCATCTTTAGAACAAATATTACAGTTAGCGAAAGATATATTTCCCAATGTTGAAGGTTATAAGGGTGTTTATAAAATTGATATTATAAATATTGCGAATAATGAAGTTCTTGGTGTTATTAATATTTAAAATAAGAGCAATATATTTTTGTATTGTTTTTTGTTTAAGTTAATTTACTTGATTATTTTCTTAATAAACTTTATAATTGAATTATAGAAATTATTTATAATTTACTATATAGAATATGGAGGAACATTATGGATTTTAATGGTACTTCCATTTTAACTCTTTTTATTGGATTAATATTAGGCGGCACTACTATATATGCAATAATCATATTAACTGGTGCTGGTGCTGGAAAAAAGGCAGAAAAAATTATAAATGATGCTAAAAAAGAAGCTGAAAAAGCTAAAAGAGATAGCATTATAGAATTAAAAGAAGAATCTTATAAATTAAAACAAGAAGTTGATCGTGAAATTAAAGAGAAGAAGTCTGAAATTCAAGGCAGTGAAGAGAGACTTTTACAAAGGGAGAAGTCTTTAGATAAACGTGAAGAAATGCTTCAAAATAGAGATAATCTTTTAGAACAAAAAGATAAGAATTTAAATGCTTTACAAAAAACAATACAAGAAAAAGAATTAAAAATGGATGATCTTCTTAAGGAAGAAATGGAAAAATTAGAGACTATTGCCAAATTCTCTAAGGAAAAAGCTCATGATTTGATTATGGAGAGAGTTGAATCAAATATGAGTAAAGAAATAGCTGAATTTATCAAGGATAAGGAAGCAGAGGCTAAATTAGAGGTTGATAAAAAAGCTAAAAATTTATTAGTTAATTCAATGGAAAGATATGCTAATGATGTGACTACTATTCAAACTGTAAGTACTATTTCATTACCTAATGATGAAATGAAGGGTAGATTAATTGGTAGAGAAGGTAGAAATATCAGAACTATTGAGGCTGTTACTGGTGTTGATTTAATTATTGATGATACACCTGAAGCAATTGTTATTTCATCTTTTGATCCATTTAGAAGAGAAATAGCTAAACAAACTATTGAAACTTTAGTGAAGGATGGTAGAATTCACCCAACTAGAATTGAAGAAATATATGATAAGATTTGCAGAGATATGAATACTAGAGTTACGGAAATTGGCAATGAAGCAATTTATGAACTTGGTATTACAAAAATGGATCCGGAATTGGTTAATTTAGTTGGTAGATTAAATTTTAGAACTAGTTATGGTCAAAATGCTTTACAACATTCTAAAGAGGTAGCTTATTTATGTGGAATAATGGCTAGTGAATTAGGTGAAAATGTTAATTTAGCTAAGAGAGCTGGATTACTTCATGATATAGGTAAATCAGTAGATTTTGAGATGGAAGGTTCTCATGTTGAAATAGGTGTTGAACTTGCTAAAAAATATGGTGAAAATGAAATTGTTTTAAATTCAATTGAATCTCATCATGGTGATAAGGAAGCGAAAAGTGTTATTGCTGTATTAGTTTCAATTGCTGATACTTTATCTGCTGCTAGACCTGGTGCAAGAAATGATACTATGGAAAACTATGTTAAACGTTTAGAAGAACTTGAAAATATTGGCAATAGTTTTGTTGGCGTTGATAAAACTTATGCAATGCAAGCAGGTAGAGAAGTTAGAGTTATTGTTAAACCAGATGAAGTTGATGATTTAACATCATTTAAAATAGCACGTGAAATTAAAGAAAAAATTGAATCTGAGATGCAATATCCAGGAACAATTAAAATTACAGTTATTAGAGAAACTCGAGCTTTAGAAGAAGCAAAATAAAACTATCAAGGATTATTCTTGATAGTTTTTATATTCTCTAATAAAGTAGTCATCTGTCATTCCCGCTATATAATCTATTACTATTCTTTCTTTTGATGTATTGTTTTGATAGTTTGATGACATATGATCTAGATATTTTGTATATATATTATTATTTTTATCTTCTTTATAAAGAATGTCTAATAATTTGTTATATAGGGTATTGAACATTAGTTTATAGTTATCTAATTCTTCTTTGGTGTGACATTTATTATATATGTTTATATAATTAAATGTTTTTAGTTCTTTTATGGCGTTAAATACTTTGTCACTTACTTTTATGTATGGTTTATCTAAACTGTTGTTTATTAGGTCTAAAATTATATTATTTACGATATCTTTATTAGTGTTTCCTAATACTTTTGTTATACTTTCAGGAATATCTTCTTTTTTAATCATTCCTATTTTTTCAGCATCTTCAATATCTCTACCTAGATAACCAATAATATCTGATATTCTGACAACACAACCTTCTAATGTCATGGGAACTAGCGTAGTAACATAATCTTTTTCAGTATAGCAATTGCTGTAATCATTAAGAAAATCTTCAACAGTTTTCTTTTTAGGTTTATATTCTTGAAGTTCTAGTTCGCCATTATGACATAAAATTCCATCTAATACTTGAACACAAATATTTTTACCTAAACCATTATTTTCAAGAGTCATTAATTCTCGGACACTTTGAACATTGTGATTAAAGTATCCTTCATTATGTTTAAGACTTATTTCATTTAAAATTTTTTCACCAACATGTCCAAAGGGAGTGTGACCTAAATCATGGCCTAGAGCAATTGCTTCGATAAGATCTTCATTTAAAGATAAGGCTCTTCCAATAGTACGAGCTATTTTAGATACTAATTGAACATGAACCATTCTTTTAGAGATATTGTCATTATCAGTAAGAGAGAATACTTGAGTTTTATCCATATATCTAGTATAGCTTGATGAATGGATTATACGATCGATATCACGATAATAATTTGGTCTTATATCTTCTTCATATGGTTCTAATCTAATTGCATCTTTATCTAGTGTTGCATATTTATTATATAGTTTTTCATATTTAAGCATATTTTCTTTTACTGTGTTCATGGTACCTCCTTATTTATTAAAAACGTATTTATAATAATTTGTTTCTAAGATATTTTTAGATATAACAAATTTGTTATATACTTTAGTGTTAATACTTTCAATATATTCTTCATCAACTTGTTCGTTATTAAATGGAGTAAACACCTTTGTAGCAGCGTTATATTTTCCTTTATCTGTGATCCAAGAACGGTCATTAAATATAACTAATCCATCGGAATTTGAAAGTAAATCTCTTCCCATAAGTAGTCTTGAATCAAAGTTAATTCCGAATAAATTCAAGACAGTTGGTAAAATATCTAAGCTTTCTCCATATTTATTTATTTGTATTGGTTCTTTCATTGTTGATGACCAAATAACTAGATTATTTTTATGAACATCAAATTTAGCATCTTTTATATTCATTACTTCAGATATTTGTTCAGTAGTTAAACCATAAGGGTAGTGATCAGCAGATAAAACGATAACTGTATCATCTAATTTTCCGTCTGTTTCTAATTTATTTAATAATTCTTCTAGAGCTTTGTCTAATTCTTTTTGTGCTGCAATATAAGCTTTTATAGCAGTTGATTTATCTAAATCTTTAACTAAGTCTTTGTTACGATATGACATATTATTACCATAAAAATTGTATTGTAAATGTCCACTTACAGTCATGTAATAGGTCATAAAGTGTTCACTATCTTTATAATAGTCATATGTTGCATTAATCATTTCTAAGTCACTTTGAGGCCAAATTTTACATTTCATATTTTTTTCTAATCCATTACCACAGGCTTTATAAGTGTATCCCATGTTTGGATGTGATAGATGTCTATTATAGTATTTATACGTACCATCATGGAAAGCATATGTGGTGTATCCCATTTCTTTAAATAAATTTCCGTATGCATATGGTAAATAATTTTTACTTGATTTAGAGAAACTCCATACACTTTCTTTAGGAAGTAAACTATTTAAGGTAACGTATTCTCCATCTGATGTACTAACATAGTATACTGGGGTATAAAAGTTATTAAATACGAAGCCGGAATTAACTAATTTATATAAAGTAGGGGTTAAATCTTTGTTAACAGCGATAGGACTAAATGCTTCAGCAACAATCGCAATAAGATTTTTTCCTTTAAACATGCCGGTATAAATATTTTTTTCAGAAGGGGTACTTGATTTAACATAATTATGAATGTTTTTGATTTCTTCATTAGTTTCATTTTCAATTAATGAATCATAATCAATATCGGTTACATTGTATTCTATTTCAGGATCTTTATTTACTTCATCGGTAGGTGTTTCAGTTACTTTAATAGATTTTTCTTCAAAACCTGATAATGTTCTTTCTAAATCTAATCTCATTGTTGTTAGAATTCCAAATGTTTGAGCCATTTGATTAGGAGAATGTTGGTTATAATAAAGTTTTTTTGCTGTATAAATTGATTTTTTGGTATCGAAATTTAATGATAAGACTGTAATTATAAAAGTTATTAACAAAATCAAAGCTTTTTTCCACAATATTTTAGGATTAAAACTTTCTGATTTAATTTTTTTATGGAAAATAAATAATAAAGATA
>CAKOIQ010000022.1 GCA_934086935.1 uncultured Bacilli bacterium | reverse complement strand
TTATGGTTATTGTTATAACAGCAATACTTGGAATAATATTTGTTAAAAGAAATAAATAATAAATAATAAATTACAATAATGTCCATCCAGGGTAGAAAATATTTCCATCCACGATGGAAAATTTGTCTAACATAATATAATAAGTTAATATAAAAAATTAATATAAAAGAATATAAATATATTTAAATTAGTATAAATATTTATATTAAAGTATAGAATATATGTTATACTCTTAATAGATTGATTTAATCAATTACTTGTTTCTACTTTTTCGCAAATGACCCATGTCATTGCTCCATATTGTTATTCAATCGAGCTTTTTGTAAGCTCGATTTTTTAATTTATAAACTTATAATGGTTGAATAGATTGATAAAATTACCAACACGATGGTATAATTATATATAGTAGTGACGGATAAATTATCATTCATTGAAAAGTAGAAAAAATAAAAAAGAAAATAATAATAATAATAATATTAGTCTTAATGTTAATACCTATCAAATTTCATTTAAAAGATGGTGGCTCCATTGAATATAAAGCAATTTTATATAGTGTTACTAAATATCATATTTTAAACCATAAATCAACAAAGGGATATGATAATGGTTGGAAAATTAAAATATTTGGTTTAACTATATATGATGAAATAAAGACTTATGTTTCAGCATAGTATATAACAAACAAGATTATTTTTACATAAAAAAAGTTCATATTTTAATGAACTTTTTTTGAATTTGATTTATTATTACAAATTATTTTTTCTTTCTTCAATGGAACTTTTATAAGTATCGGCAACAAATTTATCTCCTAATTCGTTAACTCCAAGACCACTGTTATCGTTGTGGACTCTGCCTAAAATAAGTTTATAATGTACATTAATTCCAAAATTATGTAATATTTGTACCGAACTTTCAGCCCTTGAAAATAAGTTGCTTCCTAAAATACTGTGTTGTTGTATTCCAATTTCTCTTGGAACACTTTTTTCAAAATAACTCATATCATGCATTGGAGCCGGTTGTCCAAAATCATCAATTCTATAATACTTGTCATCACTAGAAAGATCAAAACATTCTCTAGATAATTGCTGTAAGTGGTGTAATTTACTTTACTTGGAATTAGAGGAATAAGAATAGGACCCGGCAAAACACTAGTTAATTTAACTAATTTAATTCCAGTTTGAATTCCTTGCTCGATAATTTCTTGTAAATTTTCGCTTTCTAAATTATTTGATTCTATCACAATCTGATTATTCAAGTTTTGCATCTGTGGAACTATTAAAATACTAGGAATATTAATATCTTCATTTTCATTAGGTGCTAAGAAACTCACTTTATATCCAATATCATTAAATTGATATTCAAAATTAACATTTTTTCCAAATTCAGTTCACTAACTAAATGACTTATAAAATCCTCTTTATTCATATTTGTTCCTTAATTATAATAAAAAATGTCTAACAAAATTGTAGTATTAAAATAAAACATTTTCTACATGTCTAATTATCATTTAAAATTTCATGAATTTTTAAAATCATGATATAATTAAAAATAAGAACCAATATGAAAGAGTGATATATATGAAAAAAATATTATCGTTAATTTTAATAAGTATAATGTTATTATTATCTACTGGTTGTAGTAATAATGAACTAGATAATTTTGAACATTACAATTTAACACATAAAAAAGTAACTGTATATAAATATACTAATGATAATAAAAAAACTGAAACCTATGTCTTATCAGATATTACCACTGGAGATATGCTAATTACCACGGGATTATTTTATAAACTAAAAGACAATGATTATATTTTGCTAGCTAAATTGGAATCCCAACATCAAAATGCCTATAAAAATAAATCTATTTATCAGTTTTATAATAATAAATTATATGGTGTAGGAGATGGAGATACGCCTATGATTTTTGAAATTGAATTAAAAGGAACAGAAAGCAAGATAAATGAATTAAAATTAAAACTTGCTGACAAAACAAACCCTTTTCTAATTTCAAGTATCGAAAGTATTGATAATGAGACAATAAGTCTAACTGGTGAAATATTTGTTGAAGAATACGCACCATTTCAAAATTTAAATTGCTCATTAAAAAATTATGAATGTCAAGTGAAGTAAAGAAAAAGGAATAGAGTGATGGAACCATACTTATCAGATATTATTAATAGTAATAAAATTCCTAAAATTATAATAGTTATCTTTGTTAATTTATTATGTGGATTTATAATTTTATTGGGTATCTCAATTGGCACTAAATCCAACTCTACATTAGGAATCATATTTGGAATTTTTTTATCAATATCTTTTTTAATAATTGCAATATATTTAATAATAAGAATAATGAATAAAACAAGTAAAAAACAAAAAGAAATTACACTTATTATTACAATATTATTTTATAGTATTATAGTTATCATGAATTTGATGTATGCATTAAATTATATTCCTCATAAAAAATATACGAATAAAAATTTTAATATTGAAACATATACTAGTGCTATAGATATGGATAAAGATGGAATTGATGATCAAACAGATATATTAAATAACGTAAAAAAATATGTTTCTACAAAACCAAAATATAAAAGTAAATATTACGGAACTGGTTATCCAAATGATGAGTACGGCGTTTGTACTGATGTAGTCGTATTCGGATTAAAGGATGCAGGCTACGATATTAAAGAACTCCTAAATAAACACGTTAAAGCAAACAGGGAATTATATGACATTGATATTGTAGATAAAAATATTGATTTTAGAAGAGTTCAAAATTTAAAAACATATCTTGATTATAATGCAATTAGTTTAACTACGGATATTTATAAAATAAGTGAGTGGCAAGGTGGAGATATTGTTGTATTTAAAAGACACATAGGCATTGTTTCTGATAAAAGAAATTACAAAGGAATAAGTTTTGTTATTCATCATGCCAATCCTTATCAAAAATACTATGAAGAAGATATTTTAGAATATCGAAATGATTTAGTTGGTCACTATAGAATTAGTTAGTTTAAAATCATTCGAAAGAATGGTTTTTTAATATTCAATAATATGTTATACTTAAAAAAGGTGATGAAAGTGAAATTAGTCGCAGCAATTTGTCCTAATTGTGGAGCAAAACTCGATGTTAATCCCAATGAAGAAACCGTAGTTTGTAATTATTGTTCTAGTAGAATAATTATTCAAGATGCTATAGCAAAATACAAAATTGAAATATCAGGTAAAGTTGAAATTGCTAATTTACCCAAAGTGGAAAACTATATAAAGATTGCCGAAAGACATTTAAATGATTGTGAGTATCAAGATGCCTTTGAGTATTATAAAAAAGCTATTGAATTGGATCCTGAAAACTCATTTTTGCTTCTACGCTATGAGATGTGTAGAGTATATATGAATGATGAAATAGATTACTTATTTGATAGATTAATGAAATACTACCATGAATACATAACTACTAAAAAAGAAGAAGACACATCTAATATAACATCTGAAATAATCAGTCTTTTAAAGTCATCTTTTGAGCAAACAAAGGATTATTATACAATTGAAACACTAGATGATGCCCAAATGAAAGATTGTCACAAGAAGTTATTATCTATTATAAAAAGCTATCAACTTTTACTCGAATTATTTCCAGATAATAAAGAATTAATCAAATTGTTATACCTAACTTTAAAGGAAGATGTAAGAGATAAAAGCTATAATACAGTAAATGGTAGTAAAATATTTAAGTTATCTAAAAACGAAAAAAATGAAGAAATCAAACAAATGCTTATTTATCAAGAAATGTTACAAGAAAAAGATGAAAAGAAAGAAACCCAAAACATCTCTACAGGAAATATACTTAGTAACATCTTAATTTTTATATATCGCATAATAATTGTTTTACTAGATATTGGATCTATTATAGATAAAATGTATATGTCAGCAGTTGTATTATCAACATTGTTGGTTTTATCAATCAAGAAATTAAATGTTATCAAGGATAACAAAGTAAGAAAGATAACTCAAGTAATTCTTTTTGTGATATGGATTATAGTAATGATTATTACTTCAAAATAAAAAACGTCAAATTGACGTTTTTTTGCTTTAAAAATTAGCAGTTATTTTAACAGTAGGAATACTTCCTGGATATTTATTTCCTTCAGCATCCCAAATAGTAAATTTAGCATAATATTGTCCACTACCTAAGTTTGATACAAATAATTTATTATCTTTTACTTCTGTAACTTCTTTAATTAAACCACTTGCATTATATAATTTAATAGTATAAGTATAAGGACCAGTGCCACCAGTTGCTTTAATAACAACTTCAATACCTTTTTCACTACCTGCCGTAGTAGCTCTCATTGTATAAGAAATATCTCCAGTACCACTAAGTGGTTTTTTAGAAACCGTAACTACACAATTAACTGATTTATTTCCATCTTTAGAAGTAACAGTAATAGTAGCAGTACCTACCCCTTTAGCCACAACTTTACCATTACTTACAGTTGCAACATTAGTATTACTAGATGTCCAAGTAACTTCTTTATTAGTAGCATTACTTGGATTAAAAGTAACGCTTAAAGTACTTGAATCTCCTTCATATAATGATAAAGTTTCTTTACTAATTTTTATACTAGAAACTTTAACCGCACTTACATTAACTACACAAAAAGCTTTTTTGCTACCATCATTTGTTGTAACAGTAATAGTAGCAGTACCCACACCTTTAGCAACCACCTTACCATTTCTTACAGTAGCAACACTAGTATTACTAGAAGACCAACTTACATTTTTATCCGATGCATTACTTGGACTTACAGTGGCTACCAATGTAGAACTTTCTCCAACTTTCATTTCTAATCCTGTTTTATCTAATTTAACACTAGATACAGGTGTTGTTGTAGGAGTCTTAGAAAACTGCTTCTTTGTGTTTCCTACAACATTATAAAGATAACCATTACTATAAGACCAATTATTACTTTTTAACTCTGAACTTAAAGTATAATAGTAATAAACACTAGTACCACTACATACAGAATTAGCATTACCTGTCTTTGCACAGAAATCAGTTGCCTTATAATTTAAAATCTTTTCACCATTTTTAGTACTCTTAGTAAAAGTTACATAAACATCTTTGTTATAACCTTCTAAATACCAAGTACCAGCTACATTATCATATAATTTTTCAACTTCACTCTTAACATGAGTAGGATAATTCTTTTGTTTATAGAATACAAATTTATTATCAATTGTTATTGAAGAAGAAGTTACATTAGTAATATTTAAATATCTAGCAATTTCAGCAGCAGTCCATTTTCCACTCTTGCTAAGTGAACTGCCCTCACCACCAGAATAATTAACTCTAGATGGATTAAACATAAATCTTGTACCTTTATATTCATAAGCACTAGAAGTTTCTTTAATGTTAATATATACTTCATCAGTTCCTTTTAAATACCAAATACCTTCAATATTACTAAATGATAAATTAGTACTTAAACAACTCTTTAAACCAGAAGAAGTTAAACCACATTCAGTTTTACTATCTTGTCCGGATTTAGTAGTTGTCGTTGTACCAGGATTACTTCCACTACCTTTAGTAGTAGTTGTTTTAGTAGTTTTCCTTGTAGTTGTAGTTTTATTTGGGTTCTTTTTATAAACAGCTTTTAACGCAATATTACTCGTAATTGGTGTTTCAAAATTATAAACTTGATCATTTAATGTCCAATTAACAAATTCATATCCATCTTTTTCTGGAACCAAAGGTGCATTAATAGTCTTACCTTCAGCTGCTTCAACCGGAGCAATTAAAGTCCCGCCATCAGTATCAAAGCTTACCATATAAACCTTAACATCATCTAAAGCATTCCAACTAGCAATAATTATAATATCTTCATTAACATTATTATTAAAGTTATAAACATCTCCACCATAATACCAATTTTCAAACTCAAAACCATCTTTAGTAGGAGTAACCGGTTTATTAACTTTAGAACCACATTTAACTTTTTGATCTTCAATTATAGTTCCACCATTAGAATTAAATTTTACTAAACAATAATTAATTTCTTCCTTTTTATCTTTAGTAAGCAATAAAAATATTGTACCCCCAATTAATAACAAAGCAACAACACTTATTATTATTGTTAATAACTTTTTATTTTTTTCCATTAATCCGTATCCTTTCTTATATAATTATATAATGTAATATTATTTCAGTAAACTATAAATTTTGTCATATAGTTTAATAAGGGGAATATTATGGATAATAATTCATTTAATAATTTTACTAATCAAGATTATAGTAATTTATCTAACTGGCTAAACACTTTAGATCCATATGAGTTTTCCTTATTTGGAGTTATTGCCGCTTATATAATTGCTCCCAGTCTAGATGCCAACCAACAAAATTCAGTTGGTAACTTTCTAGAAGAAGTAGGTCAAATTATTCTAACAATTGCTTCTCAAAATATAACAGTTAGACAAGCACAATCCAACAATACCGAAAGCGTTGGAAATTTTGATGCTGCAAATACATCTCCAGGAAGTATTAACCGCAACGATGATTTAACATATTTGCGTCAAGAAATTGAAATAATTAAAAGAAAATTAAAACTTTAATAAACTTAAAATATTTGTTAAAATATAATAGTGATGATATATGAATAGGGAAGAACAAAATTTAATTCTTAAAGAGTATCCATATATGGCTGATATTTTAAAGCAGAGTATTATTGTAACTGAAGAAACAGCTAGATATTACAAAACCTTTCCAATTGTTAAAGGAAAGCGCATTCAACTTGCTATTGACCTAATAAGTGATGATTTTATATTCGAAAAATATACTAAAAAGTTAATTGAAGGAAAAGGTACTTCTCGTTCATTAATAATATTTGAAATGTATAATGGTGACACTTTAGTTTTAAATTCATTTACCAAAATAGTTTTATATAAAGTATTATCTTATCTTATAAATGATGGATTGTATTTTCCATCTAGTAAAGAACAAGAACGTATTGAAAGTTTGAAAAAAAGCGTTTCTTTGCCCAATTTTATAAAAGAAACTCCTCCATACACATTGTCTGTAGATAATGTCTCATATACAGTAATGCCTCAAACAATAATAGAATTCATTTCTTTATCACCGTTAAAAAGAAAAAGTTTAACTACATTCACTAATATACCCATTAAACACATGGCATATTTATCTAGTCGATTTATCAAAGATAATCATGTATTAGATAATTATGAAATATCAGATACATTTAAAGCTAATTATCTTAATCTTGAAACTTATCAAGAAATCGATTACGAATCAACAAATCAATATTTAAAGATTGACGATCCCACTGAATCTAAAATCGTCATTAATCCCGAATTAAAAAATAAAATATTGTCAGAAATTCCTAATAATTTAAATGATTTCCAAAAGTTAGTATATATATATATGAAAATGTGTGAAATCTTAACATATGATGATGAATTTTATGCTGTAAACCAACAAGGAGTAGTAGCATTTAGACATGAACAAATCGAAAGAGTAAAAGAAATAACCCCATCTAATAATAAAGTTGTGTGTTATGAATTTAACGCAATTTTTAGTACCTTTATTAAAGAAGCTGGTTTTAATTATGAATTAGTTTCAACCGGATACATCGATTCTTTTGGTGGCGGACATGCCTATTTAGTATTTAGATTTGGAGATTATATTATAAAAGTAGACGCTGTTACTGGAATATTAAATGGAGATATTCCAAGAGTAAAACAGCAATTACCGCTAGAAGGAATTACTATTTTAAATCGTAATAAAGAAACTATAACTAAGTTCAATGCAGAAATAAGAAATGTTGAAGAATTATATTATCAAATTGGTAAAGAACCAACATTTGAAGAATACTTACATGCCTATGAAAATTCAACACCTAATATGATGCAAGTTCCATTTACTGAAAAATTAGATATCTTTTTTAATAAAATCCAAAATAATAATTATGCTCCTGTAGATAGATTAAGTTATATTCAATCTTTAAAAAAAGTTTTATTTAGTTCTCTTGAACTTACCAACAATATATCAATATCTTTTATTAGAAACAATCATCCTCTACCTGATGTTGAAGCTGAAAGTTTAGTAGTAATAGTAGTTGACGATGACATGTCCGATTCATCAAAATATTATACGTATAATGAAAGATTAGGCTTACTTGACATAGAAAAAGAAGAGTTACAAGAAAGATTTAATAATGGTCATTATGAATATATAAGTTCCAAACAAAAAAAATTAATTCCTGGTATAGAGGAGGTAACAAAAAATGTTCGAAGAGTTAATCAAATTAAATAACAAATTACTATTGCTTTATAAAGATAAAGACAGTAGCAGGCTAAAAAGACAAATTTTAATCTCTAAACTTTTAGCTGAAAAAAATTGCTTTCATATAATGAACATTGAAACAGCCTATAGTGTTTTAAGAGACTTAGAAATACCAGAACCAGAAATAAAGAAAGTATATTTAAAACTTCTTGACCAAAATAAAAACGCCTAAAAGCGTTTTTTATTTTATTTCTATTAACTCATATTCTTTAGAGCCAAAATTTAATTTTTCTGCAGAATCAATTATATATGTTCCATGTTGTCTCTCAACTCTTTCAACAAAATGATCTCTTCCAACATCCGTTGAATTATAAATTAAATCTAAACAAGCATTATCTAAAGCAATAGGATCTAAAGAAGCTAAAATTCCAATATCTTTCATACAAGGATCTTCAGCATCTGGACAGCAGTCACAATCTACAGATAGGTTACACATAATATTAATAAAAGCCATATTACCATCAAAATGTTTAACAACGCTACTAGCAGCATCAGCCATCGACATAATAAAATCATCTTGTTCTGCAATATTATCCAATAAAGCATTTTGATCTAAAGTTTTTCCTGCCGAATGAATCCATGCTTTTCCTCTACTTGAAGCACAACCTATTGATAATTGTTTTAAAGCTCCACCAAAACCACTCATTGGATGACCCTTAAAATGTGAAACAACAAGCATAGATTGATAATTATTCATATGTTTGCCAACATAGTTTTTATGAATTTTTAATCCATCAGGAATATCTAAAACAGTATCAGGCTCCTCACTATCCATAATATCAACATTAAAATAATCACTCCAACCATGTTCTTTAAGTAATTTAATATGTTTATCTGTTTCATTTCTTTCACCATCATAAGCCGTATTGCATTCAACTACTGTGCCATTTACATGTTCAACAATAGGTTTTAAAAATAAAGGATGTAAAAAATTTTGATTACCTTTTTCTCCAGAATGTACTTTAACTGCTACCTTGCCAGGTAAATTTCTATTTAATAAATTATATATTTTAACTACATTTTCAGGTGTGATTTCCCTAATAAAATAAACTTTTTCTATTCTAATCATCTCCTTAATTTAAAATATACCACATTTTTTAAAAAAATATCAAAAAAATCTTGATTTAACATCATACTTGTCTTATAATTAATCATGTACTTAGCAATTTTGCCCGATTAGCTCAGTCGGTAGAGCGCACGGCTGTTAACCGTTAGGTCGTAGGTTCGAGTCCTACATCGGGCGCCATTTTATAAATTACTCACTTTAAGTGAGTTTTTTTATTTTAACTTATTGTAAAACAAAAAGTGACATGCTATAATAAAATTACAATAGGGAGAGTGCTAGAATGGATACATTAATTGATAATCAAGCTCAAATTGCTTTATACAATTTAAAATCTAAGAAAAAAATAAGAAAAATAGAAGAAAGCATTGATACATTTGATAAAGAAATAAAAGAATCAATAGAAAAATGTGAAGAATTATTTAATAAATATGATGCACCAACTAATTATATTAATGAATTAATAGAAGTTGAAAATGACATTCAAAATGACAATACATCTAAAAGACATTCTTCATCAGAAAATCTTTCTGCAAAAAAAGAAAGTATTTTAGAGGAAATTAAAAGTTTCCAATCTAATTTACCATTAACAGCAAGAGAAGATTTATCATTTTTAATGAAAAAAATTAATGATAGACAAAAAAGAGAAGATGATAATCTTCAAGAATTAAAACAAATCGAAGAATTATATCCAGAAGCTAGAGATTATGATGTAAAAACAGCATACACATTATTTCCTTTTTCAGCTATTAAATTATATCTTCATCCCGAAGATGCAACTAATGAAACTACTGAATCTGAAGAAGAATCTATTATTACAGCAGCCCCACACAACATGCCTTATGTTGTAAGTATAAAAAAATATTCTCATGAAATTGAAGATGAAAAAGAAAGTGAAGCAGCTCTAGAAGAAAATTTATCAACGGATACAGAAAGTGATAATACATTCTTTGAATCTGGGGATAATTTAACTTCAGCTATTAATAATGATTTAATAGCCCCAGAAGCAACCAAAGAAGAAGAAACATCAGTATTACTAGCTCCAGAAATGAATGAAAATAGTGATGTAATTGCCCCAATTGAAACAAGCTTTGATGAAGTTGTTTCACCATTAGATTCTGAAAAAGAACAAGAAATTCAAGAAGAAATACCTGAAAAATCCGAAAAGAATGAAGAAGAACCAGAAATAAATAAAAAAAATAGTGAAGAAGAACATGAAATAAATAAAGAAAATAGTGAAGAAGAACATGAAAGTACTGAAACCACAAACAAAATCAAATACACATTAGAAGAAGGTTTAAGTCTTTCCGATTTAGCCTTAGCTCTTTGTGAAGATACCGAAGGTTGGAACGACATTTTCAGATTAAACAAAGATAAATTAGAAGCAAGAATGAAAGAAAATAATGTAACAGATTTAACAAATATAGAAGACAATACTGAAATATTCAAAGGTTTAGAATTAACTATACCTAATGAATTTACAAAAGAAAAAATTGAAAGATAAAGGGTGATTAATAATGTACTTTTCTAAAGATGAAGTTATTGAACTAAATGATAAAAGAAAGTTCTTAGTACTTGATACTGCCTTAATTGATGACAACGCTTATTTCAAAATATGTAAGCTAGATGAAGACGATAAAATTACTGAAGAAATCGAATATATAAGCGTAAAAAATGATAATGGAAAGTTATATATTAATGAACATTTAAAAGAAGAAGAACTTGCTAAAATAACAGAATTCTTCTCATAAAAGACCTTATGGTCTTTTTTAAATTCTGAATGAAATTTGACTTTTTACCCCATTATATGATAGAATAAAAGCCGTTCGTCTGGGGAGGGGAACAAAAAGTGGAAAAAAGTGTATCTTCGTTGAAGATATTAAATATTATTATATGTGTTATTTTTTTAATAGCATTTGTTATAGTTGGTACAAGAGTTACTGTAAAAGCTAATGAGATAAATTCAAATGATAATGAGGTATTACCCTCGAACCATATTGAGTTAGGATATAATTATCCAAAATTAAATGAAAAATATATTCAAATTATTAAAACAGAAAATTTAATAGTAAAAAACGTAGACTATTATATAGAAGAAAAATATGATACAATAACTTTCTTTGCTAATGCTTTTGGTTACAATGTAGACGACATTATAACTGATTTACACTCATTAGAAAAAGAAAATGATGTATTTATACAGACAAATATTGGTTATTTAAAAGATAAAGATGGCAATCTAAAAGTATATGATAACTTTGAGTATGGATTAATTGAATATTTTTATAATCTAAATAAAACAAAAAAACATTTAAGAAAAACAATATATAAACCGTATTCAGGAAATTCCGAACATGTTGAAAAACTTATTCTTTACTATTCAACTATTTATACCAATGTAGACGCAACAACACTATTAAGTATTGGCGCCGCTGAAAGTGGCTACTATAAAGTTAAATTTATGTTAAAGAAAAATAACGTATATGGTGGAATGACAAGTAAAGGATTAATTAGGCATGATAATATTGAATTAGGCGTTCTATCATATGTTAGAATGATGTCAAAAAATTATTATGGTAAAGGATTAACAACTATTTCATCAATTGGTAAAGTATATTGTCCCGTGTTTGATAATGGTGTAAAAAAAGCTAGTCCGCATTGGATTAATCTTGTAACAACTGCAAGCAATAAATATCAAACATATGATAAAAATATAAATCTAAATAATATAATAAAAAATACTGAGATTTTATAACCTCAGTATTTTTTTTAACATGTATATTTTGTATTTGGATCCTTTTTAGAAACCGTATATTTATTATCTTTTAAATTATCTAGATTATGATTTACAATTACTACGTTACCATAACCTATAGTGACATAACTTTGATATTTATCATTAACTTTTATTATTTTAACATAACCAAAATAATTATCATCATCTATAAATTCACTAATATTAAAGCAACCTGTTTTATTTTTATAATTAAGATAAATTTCATTACTTAAAGTAAAGATTTGAGGTTGAATTCGTAAATTAAAATATTTTAATTCATGTTCATATTCTGCATCCTCGTTTACATCATCTAACCATTTAGAAATAGCAGTTTTACTAAAAATATCAGAAGCCTTATCAGTTATTTTATTTATATTTTTAATATCTTTACTATCAATCTTATCAATAATTCCTGGAAATTTAGGTTTAGATTTTGTATCAATTACAGTATTTATCTTAATCTTATTAATACTTGTATCATATTTTACGCCAAAATGTATTTGATCAGTATCATTCTTTAAACTTAAAGATATTTCCATAACATCATTTTTATATGATAAATCAGTTTGATTATCTTTCTTTTCAATAGAAATATTTGCTAAATTAGTATTCTCTTCATCTAACAATTTTCCTTTTATAATACCATTAGAATTAGTACCAATAAATATTAATTCATCATCATTATTCTTATACTTTAAATATCTTTCTCCACTTATATCATAACTACTAAATGAATAATTATCATAAGAAAAACCAAAACCTACTACATTATTAGCATATCCATTTGTATAGACAGTAAAAGACATATTACTAAATTTATAATCTTTAATTACATCAACAAAAGCCTTAATATCAATCATTTCCCCAGTTAATGCAGACATCGCATTATAAACATCCTTATCATTAACCAAATCATTAAATATATTAATTACTAAATTTTTAGTGTCTTTATCAGCATAAGATAAAGTAAAACTCTTAACTTTATAACTATTAGCAATTTTAATAGTATCATTTCCACTAATAATACTTGTATCATCATTATAATGTTTAGTTAAAGAATTCGCAATTCCGTTAAGTATAATTTGAATATTACTAGAGTCACTACTATTAATCATATCCCAAAACTTACTAATATCATTATAAGAAAATACTATTGCTTTGTCATATAATTGATCTGATTTAATGGTAAATGAATTTTTATCAAGAAGTCCGTAAACAGATAATACACTATCATCATTATTAAAAAGTTCTGCTAAAATTTTAAGTTGTTTCTTTTTATAATTTAAAGTTTGATCATAATTAAATTTAACATCATCGTAAGTTTTTCCATTTCTTTCAATTGATATTTGACTTGAAGACTTAAAAGATTCAATAATTTCTCTCAAACTATCATTATATTGATAAAAACTAGCTAATTTTTCATTCCCATATCTGATAACTTTATTAAAAATCTTTTCAGGTCTATTCATATTAAAATAAAGTAATGCACTAACACCGCCAATAACAATAATCACAACTATTACTAGAAGTATAATACTTTTTCTTTTTTTCTTTTCTTCATCTACAATCATAAAATCCTAACCTCTATTCTATATTAAATGATATCATTTGCTTAAAAAATATACAATAATAATTTGTGCATAAATAAAAAATATATTATAATGAAATAGGTGAAGTTAAATGCGAAAAGATAAAATTAATTATTATTTAGATATAGCTCAATCAGTATCAGAAAGAAGTACATGTTTAAGAAGACATTATGGATGTGTAATTGTCAAAAACGATGAAATTATTTCAACTGGATATAATGGTGCTCCAAGAGGAAGAAAAAATTGCGATGAACTAGGTTATTGTTATCGTGAAAAAATGGATATCCCACGAGGTGAACGTTACGAACTATGTCGAAGTGTTCATGCTGAACAAAATGCAATTATAAGTGCAGCAAGAAGAGATTTAATTGGTTCAGTAATGTATATAGTTGGAGTAAATGCTAAAGATGGAACCATTGAACCTAATAGTACATCATGCAAAATGTGCAAAAGAGTTGTAATCAACAGTGGAATAGATAAGATAATTGTTCGAGAGCCCAATAATGAGTACTCTATATATAAGGTTGAAGATTGGATAAACAATGATGATTCTTTAAATGGAAGTTTTGGTTATTAAAATTAAGGAGAAACATGAAAAATATAATAGATTTTACCTTTGAAGGCAAAAAAGTAATATTAAGATGTGATTTTAATGTAACTATAAAAGAAGGACAGATTCTTAGCGATGAAAGAATTAAAGCCTCTTTAAAAACAATAAACTATCTAATTGACAAAAAAGCTAAAGTAATTCTATTAAGTCATTTAGGAAAAGTGAAAACTAAAGATGATATTGAAAAAAACACTTTATTTCCTGTATATCAAAAATTATGTGAATTATTAAAAACTAACGTATACTTTTCAAGTGCTACTAGAGGTACTATCTTAGAAAATAAAATTAGTTACTTACAAGATGGTGAAGTTCTTTTAGTAGAAAACACAAGATATGAAGATTATCCAGATAAAAAAGAAAGTAAATGCGATGAAGAACTTTCTAAGTACTGGGCCTCTTTAGGAGATATATTCATTAATGATGCTTTTGCAATGACACATAGACAACACGCATCTAATTATGGTATTGCAAAATATTTACCACATGCCATGGGATTCCTAATTGAAGAAGAAATTAAAGGTCTAGAAATAGTTTCTAATCCTGATAAACCTTTTTGTGTAATTATGGGTGGAGCCAAAGTTGAAGATAAATTAGATATTATTAAGGGAATTTTGCCCAAATGTGATTATTTATTAGTTGGCGGCGGAATTGCAAATTCATTTTTAAATATTAATTATAATGTAGGTTTATCTTTAAAAGATGACAGCAAGAAAGAAGAACTAAAAGAATTACTATCTTTATACAAAGATAAAATAATATTACCAATAGATTATAAAGTCTTAAATAATGGTGAAGTCAAACAAAGAAAATATGACAAAATAGAAGACGATGATAATATTCTTGATATTGGTGAGAACACACTCTCTATATATAAGGAAAGAATTAATTCCTCAGCAACAATATTCTTAAATGGTACAATGGGAAAATATGAACAACAAAAAGAATTTGAAAACGGAACTAAGGAAATTCTTCAAGCAATTCTTTCAAGTAAAGCTAAAACAGTAATTGGTGGCGGTGATGCAATATCAAGTGCCGAATATTTTAATGTCAAAGGATTTACCTTTGTTTCTACCGGTGGAGGAGCAACTTTAGAATACCTAGCCACGGGAAAGTTAAAATGTTTTGAAAGAGAATAATAACGTAAAATTATTCTCTTTTTTTGTAAAGACCATATAAATATTTTGCAAGAATTAATGCTTTGTAGTATAATGTACACAAGAAAGAGGTTATTATGGAAATTTTGCTAAATAGCACGCATCCATTGCATTGCTATAAACATAATGGTAAAATCCATAGAACTTGGGATGAAGTAACAATACTAGATGAGACCGAAGACTATTTGGTTTGTGGAAATAATAAAGTAAGAATAACTGAATCAGATGGTCGCTCACATAAAACAAAAGAAACCGCAATTATCTTTTTATATAAACATAGATGGTTTCACGTAACAGCTCAATTTAAAAATACTGGACTATATTATAAGGTTGATATGGCAAGCCCATTTTTAATTGATGGTAACATTTTAAAATATATTGATTATGATTTAGACTTAAAAGTATTTCCCGACGGTGAATATCGAGTATTAGATCGCAATGAATATAAGTTTCATAAAAAGATTATGAAATATTCTGAGAACTTGGATTTTATTCTTCAGAAAGAATTAACGAATGTAATAGAGTTAAAAAAATCTGAAGAAGGACCATTTAATAAAAAATATGTTGAGGAATACTATCAAAAGTTCCTTAATTTAAAAGAAAAATGTACTAAATAAAAAAAGTTCATTTTTTTTTACAAAAAAGACTAGACAAGTTTAAATTAATATCATATAATACGCAACATGTGCTTGAAAAAAGGCACAAATTAATCAATAATATATCAAAATCAAAAAAAATTCATTTTTTTGAAAAAAAGACTAGATATTTTGAAAATTATGTCATATAATACATTGTATGTGTTCAAGAAAGAGCATATATAATTAAAAAATATATCAAAATTTAAAAAATGTCGAAAAAAGTTAAAAAAGTGTTGACTTAAGTTAAAAGATTTGATATATTACTAATGCGCATCAGAAAAGAGCGCGAAATGATCTTTGAAAACTAAGTAAAATGTCAATTTTAAAGTAGTCAGATTAAACTTTAATAATAATTTATATTTTTATTGAGAGTTTGATCCTGGCTCAGGATGAACGCTGGCGGCATGCCTAAGACATGCAAG
>CAKOIQ010000021.1 GCA_934086935.1 uncultured Bacilli bacterium | reverse complement strand
CCACATTTAATTCATCAATTAACATATAAGAGAGTTAATCAAAATATGCATGTTCATGGATATACAGAAGAAGGAACAATTACAACTCCTTTTGATATGAGAGTAGTAAATAAGTTAGATAGATATCATTTAGTTTTAGATGTTTTAAAATACACTAAAATAAACTCTAATAGAAAGAAATCTTTACAAAAGAAATGTTTAGATACTTTAGATTATCATAATGAGTATATTAGAGAAAATGGATTAGATATTCCTGAAGTAGTTAATTTTAAATGGCACGGAAAAGAATTTTAATAATTCTTTTTTTGTTGATATTTTTAGATTCATACAGTAATATACTTTTTACGGGTGATGTATTATGATGATGAGAGTACAATATGCTTATTATTATTCTGAAGAGTATGATGTATATTTTATTAGAAGAATTGATGGAGAAAGTTTAGAAAGACATATACCTAAAGGATTATATGATTTATGTCATGAAGAATTTATTGATAATAATGGTATGATAGTAGCATTTAATCAAAATAATAAGGGAATTTATTATAGTGATGATGAAACTATGGCGTTATTAGATTTTAATTTTAGACCTTTAAATCATAAAGAAACATGGGAAATGTTTAAAAGTTATAGTGATTATAATAAAGCAGAAGAAGATGCTCTTTCGATAGTTGATACTTTAAAGGGATGTTTATCTAAAAAGAAAAAGGATTGTTAAAATCCTTTTTCTTTGTTTAAATAATCTAAGGTAGAACCTTCATAAATAACATTATCTAAATTAAAGAAGTCTTTTGGTTCTAAAAGTGAATAATCTTTATCAAAGGAAAGAATACCATTTTCACTTAATATTTTTCCACAAAATTGACTACAACAATAATGAAATTTACGATGTTTTACTTTTTTTCTTTTAATATATAATAAACCCAATACGTTATATTTATATTTACTTTTATATTTAATGTAATTATTTTTTAAATCATCTTTTAGATCATTATATTGTTTGTTAGTTATATCTAATTCGTATACTTTTATTTTTGATTTAGAAAAATGTTTACATCTACGTTCATAGTATTCGTTTATTAAGCCTCCAGGCAAAGGGATATAAGTGTATTTACGGCCAAATGAATAGGCATTTTCTAAATTTTTATCTATGGATATTGTAACGTGTACATACTCTTCCTTAGTAAAATATTTTAAAGTTTTTGATACTAACGATCCAGAGTTTGAAATAATTATGTATATGCTTTTCATTTTAAAATATCTCTTGCGGCTATAACACCACTGATTGATGCTTGAATTAAGCCTCTTGTAATACCAGCACCGTCACCAATAGCATAAACACCATCTATTTTTGTTTTTAAATTATTATTTACTTTTACTTTAGTAGAATAAAATTTTACTTCAACACCATAAAGAATTGTTGAATCTCCATTAATACCAGGACATACTTTATCTAATGCTTCTAGAGTTTCTAAAAGCGCAATTAAAATACGATGTGGTAGAACAAATGATAAATCACCAGGAATTGCATCTTTTAATGTTGGTTCATAACACAATTTTTTCATTTTATTATAGGTTGAACGTTTACCTTGTTTTAAATCTTTTAGTCTTTGAACCATAATTTTACCACCAGTTAACATATTTGAAAGTTCAGCAATGTATTTACCATATTTAATAGGTTCGTCAAATGGTTCAGTAAAATTAGCTGATACTAATAAAGCAAAGTTAGTATTATTACTTTTAACATCTTTAAATGAATGACCATTAACAACGGCAATATTATCATCATAATTTTCTTGACTAACAAATCCACCAGGATTCATACAAAATGTTCGAACGATGTTATCAGTTGTTTTTGAAGTATTATATATTTTAAATTCATATAATTCGTTAGTTAAAAAATCAGTTATAGATCTTGGTAGTTCAACTCTAACACCAATATCTATTTGGTTTCCTTCAATCGGTAAATTGTGTTTTTTACATGTATTTTGAAGCCATTCGGATCCACTACGACCAACAGCTAAAATAACATTATCGCCAATGAATTCTTTTGTGGTTCCATTAATATCAATAATTACTTTTTTTTCTTTATCTAAATCTATATCAATGGCATCGGCAAGGTCATATATTTCAACATTTTTATGATTTTTAATTGTTTCATACATTTTATCCATGATTATTTGCGTTTTTTCAGTACCTAGGTGTCTAACTGGACATTTTACTAATTTTAGATTATTAGCAGTACATTTATTGGCAAAATCATCAGCAAATTTTTGATTATAAATTACTTCTTTAGTAGCACCATAATCTAAATAAATATCATCTACGTATTTGATGTATTCATTTAATTTGTCACTACCAAGGTAATCTTCTAACCAACCTCCAACATCTTTATTTAAGGATAATTTGCCATCAGAGAAAGCACCAGCACCACCCCAACCACAAGATATGTTACAAGGAATGCATCCCGCACATTTACCTAATTTAGCTTTAGGACATTTTCTTATTTTAATATTTCTTCCTTTGTCAAACATAGCTATTTTTAAGTTAGGTTTATTTTTTAAAAGTTCTAGTGCAGAAAAAATACCTGCAGGTCCACATCCGATTATTAAAACATCATACTTCATATTATCACCACATTATAATTATATCATATATGTTTGTGCATTTATATGGTATAATTAATTTAGGTGATAGTGATGAATGACATTAAATTTAAACCAGTTATTTTAGGAATAGATGTAGGAGCTTATAGTGTAGCAAGAACATTTTATGAATTTTATAATGTTAAGTCTATTATTATAGGTAAATATACTTATTGGATGACTAGTTATAGTAAAATTACAGAAACTCATACAGTAGATGGAATGAAAGAAGATAAATTAATTGATTATTTAATTGATTTAAAGAAACAATATCCAGATACTAAATTATTACTTTTTGGTTGTTCAGAAGATTATGTTGATACAATTGTTAGAAATAAAGATGTTTTAGATAAATATTATGTTATTCCAACAGTTGATTTAACAACTTTAAATAGAGTAGTTGAAAAAGAAAACTTCTATGAAGTTTGTGAAAAAGTTGGAATTAATTATCCAAAAACTATTATTTTAAATAAAGATAATTATAAAGATGTGGAAATTCCATTTAAATATCCAATTGTAGGTAAAGTATCTAATAAAGCTGTTTATCAAAGAATTAATTTTGAAGGTAAGATGAAAGTATTTATAATTAACTCATACGAAGAGTTAATTACTACTTTAGATAGATGTTTTGGGGCTGGATATAATGATGATTTTGTAGTACAAGAATATATTAAGGGTACCGATGCAAATATGAGAGTTTTAACTTGTTTTTGTGATCAAAATAGTAATGTATTATTTTCCTCAGTTGGAAGAGTTTTACTTGAAGAAAAAGGACCTGATGTTACGGGAAATTATTCAGCTATAGTTAATACAGAGGATGATAAATTAGTAGAAGCTGCTAAAAAATTCTTAAAAGAAACTAATTATAAAGGTTATGCTAATTTTGATGTTAAGTATGATGATGAAACTAAAGATTTTTATTTCTTTGAAGTTAATGTTAGATTAGGAAGAAGTAATTTCTATATGGGAGCTGGTCATACTAATTATTTAGAACCTTGTGTAGATGCCTATATATATGAAAATGTTAAAGATAAATATGAACAAAAAGGGAAAGAGTTATATAGAATAATTCCATTTTGTGTAATTAAGAAATATGTTAAAGATAAAGAATTAATTAAAGAATATAAAAAGTTAAAAAGAAATAATCCATTGGATTATAAAAAAGATTTTTCTTTAAAGAGAAAGTTTTATATTAATATGGCTTTAATTAATCACATTAGAAAGTTTAGGAAGTATTATGAGAAATAATTTAGTAGGTGTAATTGGTGGGTTAGGGCCTATGGCTACTGCCAAATTTATGGAAATAGTTATTAATAATACAGAAGCTACTTGTGATCAAGAAAATGTTGATATGCTTATATGTCAATATTCAAGTATACCTGATAGAACGGCTTATATATTAGATGATAGTAAAACTAATCCGGTATATGAGATGATCGAAGCAGCTAAATTGCTTGAAAATAATAATGTATCATTTATAGTTATGCCATGTAATACAGCGACTTATTTTTATGATGAAGTTGCTAAAAGTGTGAATATACCTATACTTAATATTGTTAAAGAAACTGTTGGTAATGTATTAGACAGCGGTATTAAAAAGGTTGGTTTAATGGCTACTGATGGAACTATTCAATCTGGAGTTTATGATAAGTATGCTGAAGATAAATTAGAAATATTTAAACCTAATGAAGAGATTCAAAAAAAGGTTATGTCAATTATTTATGATGATGTGAAACAAAATAAAATTCCTAATAAAGATGAACTTATGAATATTGTAAAGTATTTTAAAGATAATAATTGTGAAGCAGTTATTGCTGGATGTACTGAATTATCGGTAGCATTTAATCAGTTAGGTATTAATTTAGAAAAAGAAAATATTGTTGATAGTTTAACCGTACTTGCCAAAAAAACAATCTTATTAGCTGGTAAAAATATAAAAGAGTAATTGTTGGAGTTGGTATTATGAAAAAGAAATATATTTATTTTGGAATTGTTTATTTATTAATTGTAATAGCTGAAGCATATTCTTTTATAAATCTTTTTTATAAACCAAAGAAAGCAGTTATTACGCAACCATTAGTTATTCAAAAGGTGTGTAATGATGATGTTAAAACAGTGAAAATAACTGCTGTAGGTGATTGTACTTTAGGATGGGATCCAAGGTATGGTTATGCTACAAGATTTGATAAGTATTTAAATGATAATAATGGAGATTATGGTTATTATTTTAAAAAAGTTAAATATCTTTTTGAAAGTGATGATTTAACTATAGCTAATTTAGAGGGACAATTTACTACATCTAGCGATAAAGTTGAGAAAAAATATAATTTTAAAGCACCGACTTCTTATGTCAATATTTTAAAAGAAGGAAGTGTAGAAATTGTTAGTTTTGCTAATAATCATGCATATGATTTTGGTGAAAAAGGATATGATGAGACAGTTAAAACCTTAAATGAAGCAAATGTTGATTATTATGGTGGTAGTAAATATTTAATAAGAAAAGTAAATGGGATAAAAATTGGATTTTTTGCTTTTTTAGATATATATGCGACTAGATATAGTGATTGTTTAAAAGCAATTAATTATTTAAAAGAACAAAACTGTGATTTAATTTTTGCTTCAATGCATTGGGGAATTGAAGGAGATTATAAACAGGCAACTTTTCAAGAAAAATTAGCTCATTATTTAATTGATAACGGAGTTGATTTAGTAATTGGAGCACATCCTCACCGTATTCAAGGTATTGAGAAATATAAAGATAAATATATTTTATATTCTTTAGCTAATTTTTCATTTGGTGGAAATCAAAATCCTCCTGATAAAGATACTTTTATTTATCAACAAACTTTTAAATTTGTTAATGGTAAATTATTATTAGATGATAATATTAATATTATACCGGCTTCTGTATCTGGAGTTAAATATACAAATAATTATCAACCAGTTGTGTTAGATGGAACAGAAAAGAATAGGGTATTAGATAAAATTTTAAAATATAGTAAAGGTTTTGAATATAAAAAAGATGCATAAAATTTATATGCATCTTTTTTAATGTAAATCTTTATATGACACTTTACCAACTAGAGTCATTGGTAATCCATCAACATATTCGATATCTTGAGGAATAGCATAATTTGCTAAATTTTGTTTAAGATATTTATTGATTGATCTTTTGACTTCTAAGGTTGGTTTTACATTTTCTTTTAAAACAATAAATGCTTTAGCAACTTCACCTTTATATGGGTGAGGAACACCAATTACAGCGCTTTGAAAGATGTATTCATTTTTAGCAAGTAATTCTTCAATATAACTTGGATAAACATTGTATCCATTAGTTATGATCATTCGTTTAATTCTTGAACGATAATAGATTAATCCTTTTTTATCCATACTTCCCATATCGCCTGTATGAAGCCATATTGTACCATTTTCATCTTTAATTAATGTTTCATTTGTTTCTTTTTCTTCATCTAGGTAGCCAAGCATGACGTTAGGGCCACTTATAAGAATTTCACCATCTTCATCGGGGTTAACTTCGTGTCCGCCATTTATATCAACAATTTTATAAATACAATTAGGGAAGGGAATGCCTATAATATCTTTTTTATTTTCCATACCTTCTGGTGATAAACAACAGGCACCTGCTCCTTCAGTTAGTCCATAACCAACTCTTAAATCAGTTTTGCATCCATGTTCTTTAAAATATTTATTTATTTTCTTTTTACTTTCTATGGTAATAGAATCACCGCCACATACTGCTAAAGTTAAATCTGCTAAATCATTTGGTCCAAGTTTTAATTTGGTTATGGCATCAAATAGAGATGGAACTCCAGCGATAACATTTGGATGATATTTTTTTAAGATTTTTTTCATTTTTTTCATATCAAATTTAGGAATTAAGATAACTTTCATTCCAGAATATAGTGGAGTATGTGTAGAAATTCCAATACCGAAAGCATGAAAGTTTGGAAGTATTGTTAAAAATGAATTGCTGGGTTTCATAGTATCAGACATGTATCTGCTTTGAACAGCACCTGCATTAAAGTTAAGATTACTTAAACAAATGCCCTTAGGTTTTCCTGTTGTACCACCACTATAAAGAATAACTGCTAAATCAGTATCTTTTCTTTTTATATAATACTCTTCGGTATAATAAGCACCATTTTTAATAAATTGACGCCATGAAAGAACAATTTCTTTATTTGCTTTCATACTTTTATCATTTTTGCGTCCTTTAAATAAATAATATGCAGTATCAACAATGAATCCCATTGACTTTGTAGCAGATGAAACAATAACGTGTTTAACTTTAGTATTTTTAATGGCATTCATAACTTTTGGATAGCATAAATCTATTGTTAAGATAACTTTACTTTGAGCTTTATTTAAATAAAAATTTATTTCATTTTCTGAAGATAGGGGATGAATCATATTAGCAACTGCACCAACCATATTAATAGCATAGAACATAATTACAGCTTCTGGTGTGTTTGGCATACAGATTGTTACACGATCATCTTCTTCAACGCCAATTTTTTTTAAACTGCGAGCACATTTTTTAATTCTGCTTACAAATTCAACATAAGATATTTGAGTGTTGTAATATTCAATTGCAATATTGTTAGGATACATTGATGCTGATAATAAAACTGCATCTATTAAACTTCCATTGTCATATTTAATTTCTTTTGGTGTTTTAGTGTAATAATTCGCCCATTTATTTTTAGGATTAATTCCTAATATTCTTTTAAATTTATTAATGTGTTTATTTAGTTTGTTTTTCAATGATTCGTACATTTGCATCCTCCTCAAGGACTTCTGGATTATTAAACATATATTCTAATAACTTCAAAGATTTTACAAAATAGAAGCCATCTCCAATTCTTTCATCTAAAGTAACTCCAAATTCGCACATTTTACGAATTTCAACTTTTCCATCAATAACTACAGGTTCATCTTTAATTTCGCCAATTGTAATTAAAACACTGTTAGTACCAAGATCGGTTAAGTGATGATAGATTGCACCGCATTTAAGGCTACCTAAATTTGATAATAATACACTTGAATGATAAATGGAATTACTGGTTAATGATTGCGGAATCAAATCATGATTATCTGCAAATTTAACAATTTTAATTATAAACCATCTAATAAATTTGGGTAATTTACCAATGCTATTTATAAAATTGTCTGCAGTATTGGTTTTCTTTTCTTCTCTAACTTTATGAACTTTACCAGATATTTTATTACTCATTGTAAAAAGATTATCTTTTTCTTCAACTTTAACTACATTAAATGTTTCTTCAGCATGATCTGTAAATTCTTTTTTGGCTACAAATGATAAAGTAATATCTTTTCGATCATAATGAGTTTTATTAATAACAAACCTGTTTAATAGTGGTCTATTATAAAGTAATTTACCAATAGCTATTGAGAAAGCATGAAAGTAAGTTAAATCTTCATTGCCTTTTTCTTTCTTTTTATTTTTTATGTAATCTACTAATTTAGTAACATCTAATTTGGTATTAATGTATACTTCAGAATCAGCACGTCTAGGCATAACAAAATTAATTAATCCGTGCATTCCATCTAAATTTTTAACTTTAATTCCATCTTTTCTATTCATAATCTAATTTTCCTACTTTCATAAATATAAATAATTATATCATATTTTTTTTGCAATAATCAATCTTGCACGTTATATGTTAATAAAATGAGCGAATTGTTAAATACTGATACTTTAACAGACAAAATAGATAAATTTTATTATAATTTAAAAACTATATTATATTTTCAATTATTATGATATAATACTTACGTTGATTAAGGAGGCGTAGTATGAAAGTTTATAAGAAAAAATTACCAAAAGGTGTTAGAAAAATGTTTAAATATGAAAAAGGCGTTAAAGTTAAAGTTTTAAATAGTCTATACACAGATAAGAAAAAAAACAAAGAAAATAAGTAATTTTCACTTATTTTTTTTTGCCTATTCTGAAGGGTTGTACTATAATTAATATGGTTTTAGTAGTTAAAAAGAAGGACAGATATTATGGACCAAAAGAAATTTGGAGAATTTATTAAAAAATTAAGAGAAGAGAAAGATCTTAATCAAGAACAATTAGCTAATGAAGTTCATGTTCATAGAACTACTGTTAATAAATGGGAAAAGGGTAATACTTTACCACTAAATGATACTTTAGTTTTATTAAGTAATTTCTTTAATGTATCAATTGATGAACTTCTTGCCGGTGAAAGATTTAATAAAAATAATAAAAATGATAAAAAGAAAGATGTAGTACTCGATTTATTAGATAAACAAAGAAATTTAAATAAGTTTTTAAAAATTGTTTTCGCAACTTTAATTATTGTAGTTTTTGTTTTCTTGTCTTATTATTTTTTTAAAAATTATAATACTTTAAGTGTATATGGTATTAGAGGTGAAGGTGAGAAATACAGTATCAAAGATGGGGTATTAATTATTTCTCGTAATAAATCTTATTTAAAGTTAGGTACTGTAGTTGATAAAGAAACTAATGAGAATTTAATTGCTAATGTTAATCTTTATGTTCAAAAAGAAGATGGTAAACAAATAAGTGTGTTTAAAAGTACATCTGATATGTTAATAACTGAAAATAATAATTTTAAAAAAATATATTTAGATAATACATTAAAAAATGAATATGATAACTTTTTTGTTAAAGTAATTTATCAATCTTATCAAGAAGTTATAAATATTAAATTATCAAGATATTTTAAAAATGAATATTTATTTTCTAAATCCGATGAAACATTTGAAAATTTTAAAAAACAAAATATGCATGAATATTTAAAAAGTAAAAATTTTACTTATGATAGAGAATTTAATCAATATTCTTTAGAAGATGATAACTTAAGAATTTATTATAATTTAAATGATAATATTGTAACTGTATTTGATGATACTTATAAAAAAGAAAAGAGATTTAGATATAATTTGAATAGTAAAAGATTATTTGTAAATTTAATTTATGTTAATCCAAATGTAGATGAATATAAATTTTCAATAAATAATACAAAAAATTTAACAAAAGAAGAATACTCATTTTATACCGAATTTAAGGAGAAATATCTAGATTTATACTTCCAATTTTTGTAGTGTGAATTGCTTTCACTTTCCTTTTTAGTTGATTTGCGGTATTGTGAAGAAGGAAAGGAGTGAGTTATTCATCAAAAGAAAATTAATTGTGTGGTTATCTGTAATAAGTGTGTTCTTACTTGTTGGTGTTAATGTATATGCTGAAGAAGATATATATTATACAAATGATAATGGAGTTAGTTTAACAAAGACTGAATATGATTTCTTTACAAATATGTATTGGGATGGATATCAAGAATTTGTTACCTCAGCTATATATAATAAGTATGCAACTGAAAACTTATTTACCACACCAGTAACTAGAGTAGAACAAGATGATAATAATGGCAGTTATACTAGGGCTGGGACTTACCATGAGACTTCAGCTAAGATTATAACTTTATCAAAGGCTTGTGGCTCTATTACCTGTTCTATAGTAATTGGCTTACATTGGAAGGCAACACCTCGTGTTTTAAGTCATGACGTGATGGGTGCACTACTTTACAACGGACTTAATCTTGCAACTGATCCAACTACAACCTTATATTATAATGAAGATCAATGGGTTGAATCAGAAGAAATAAAGTATAGTAACAGTGGCTTTGGCGTATCTATTAAATTACGTAGGAGCACATCAATGTTAAGATTAACCCAAGAATTTGACATAATCGGCACAGGCATTGTCTATGGTTCATATCAACATGCACGTTCTACAATAAGTTTACCTAGTAGTAAATGCTATACTGTTAACTTTGGTGGTTATGGTGGCGTATTTGACTTCTATGGAAATGCTTATGGCGTGTATGATCAAATGGCTGGAGTTGAAACTTCAGTAAGGTAACCAATATAGAATGATTTTCTAGAATGAATAGTAAGATTTAATGTTACACAAACACAAAAAAGTTGCTGAAGGTAGTAGATACTACTATATTAAAAATGATAAATTTATTAGTTTTGATAATTAAACTAATATGTTTATAAATATATATGATATTTCAGCTTAATATCATATAACCCCGCTGTTTTGATGTTGTTAATAGTAAAAAGTAAAAAAGATTCACTGGATATGATGTGAATCTTTTTTGTATTATATATTTTCGATGTTTTCGGGAATTAATTTATTTAAGAAATTATAAATTTCTGATTTAGTATATTTGTTAGGATTTTCTAACCATTCAATTCCTAAACTTAGTAAACCACCTAAATAGAATTTTGCAATTATAACTTTTGGAATGGATGAATTACGTTTATTATTTTTTATTCTTTTAGAAATATCTTCATTAATAACTGATAGTAGGATGTCCATCATAATACTGTTACGATTGTTGGTCATGATGGAAGAGTAGATATCACGATATTCTTCAACATGATCAATAAATAGTTTGATTAATTCCATATAATAGTCCCTGGTGTCAGTGATGTGTTTTCTTTTATCTAATTCATTAGTAAAGTTGCCTTTTAAATCATTAATGAATTCAACTAAAAGTTCATATTTATCTTCATAGTGAGCATAAAATGTTGAACGATTAATTAAAGCTTTATTACAAATATCAGATACTTTTATTTCTTCAAAAGTTTTTTCTTTCATTAAATCCACTAAAGCTTCGTAAATAACTTTTTTAGTTTTTATTATTCTTAAATCAGTTTTTTTCTCCATTTAAAATCACCAATTTCATTATACACAAAAAAATACAATTGTAAAGATAACTAACAATGTGTTGCTTATTATTAATACATATTTAACAAAGTGTTGGAAAACATACAAATTAAAAGATATATGTGTGTTAATAAATTAAACTTCATAATAAAATATAATGCGAATGGAGGAAATTATGGATAAATTTGCAAAGGGTATTTGTAAAAATAAAGTTATCATTATGATAGTTACTTGTGTTTTAGTGATTTTATCTTTTATAGGTATGAGCTTAACTAAAATTAATTATGATATTTTAGTTTATTTACCTAAGGATATAGAAACTATTAAAGGACAAGATATTTTAACTGATGATTTTAATATGGGTGCTTATTCAATAGCGATAGCAAAGAATTTAAGTGGAAAACAAATACTTAAATTAGAAGATGGAATTAAACAAGTTGATGGTGTAAATGAAGTTGTATCTTTATATGATGTGTTAGGTACTACGGTTCCGGTTGATATGCTTCCTGAAGAGATATCTAGTCATTTATATAAGGATGATACGGATATATTATTTATAACATTTGCTGGTTCAACTTCATCTGAAAAAACAATAGATGCAGTTGAAAATATTAGAAAAATAACAAAGGATAAGGTATTACTTGGTGGGATGAGTTCGATGGTATTAGATACTATGAATTTATCCGAATCTGAGATAGCAATTTATATAGTTATTGCAGTAGTTTTATGTATCATTGTTTTAGAGCTTTCATTAGATTCTTATTTGGTTCCAATTTTGTTACTTTTAAACATTGGAATTGCAATATTATTTAATTTAGGTTCAAATATTTTCTTAGGAGAAATATCCTATATAACAAAAGCTTTAGTTGCAGTATTGCAATTAGGTGTTACTACTGACTTCTCAATTTTCTTATATCATTCTTATGAGAAAAAGAAGAAAGAATATGGAAATAATGAAAAAGCAATGACTGATGCAATTAAAGAAACATTTACATCTGTTATGGGAAGTTCTTTAACCACTGTTGCTGGTTTCTTAGTATTATGTACTATGAAGTTAACCTTAGGTAAAGATTTAGGTATTGTAATGGCTAAAGGAGTACTTTTAGGAGTTGTTACTGTACTTACTGTATTTCCAAGTTTATTACTCTTATGTGATAAATATATAGAAAAAACAAAACATAAGAATTTAGCAATTAATTTTAGTAAATTAAATAATTTTATAGTTAAACATCACGTGGCATTTTTTGTAGTATTCTTACTTTTAATTGTTCCATGTTATTTGGCTTATAGTAAAGTTGATGTTTATTATAAGATAGATAAATCATTACCTAATACATTAGAAAGTATTAAAGCTAATGAAGAATTAAAAGATAAATTTAATATTGTTAGTCCAGAGATATTGTTAGTTCCTTCTGATATGAAATCTAATGATATTAATGATATGGTTTCAGAAATTAAAACTATAGATGGTATTGATTTTGTATTATCTTTTGATGAATTAAAGAAATTAGGTATATCTGAAAATATGCTTAGTGATGATGTTGTAAGTGTATTTAAAAATGATAAATATGAAATGATTTTAGTTAATTCTTTGTATGAAGTTGCTAGTGATGAATTAAATAATCAAATAACTGATTTAAATAAAATTGTTGATAAATATGATAAAAATATAATTGTTGCTGGTGAAGGACCTTTAATGAAGGATTTAATTAATATTAGTGATACTGATTTTAATAATGTTAATTATTCTTCTATTATATGTATTTTAGTTATATTATTGTTTGTATTAAAGAGTTTCTCATTACCAATATTATTAATTGCAGCAATAGAGACAGCTATATTTATTAATATGTCATTCTCATATTTTGGTGGAGTTGTTCTTCCTTTTGTAGCACCAATTGTTTTAGGTACTATTCAATTAGGGGCAACAATAGATTATGCAATTTTAATGACAACTAATTATTTAGAAAGAAGAAAAACAATGGCTCCTAAAGAAGCTATGGTAGACACTTTAAATTATTGTGCTAATTCAATATTTGTAAGTGGTTTATGTTTCTTTGCAGCAACATTTGGTGTAGGTGTATATAGTGATTTAGAAATGGTTGGATCTTTATGTACATTAATATCTAGAGGAGCAATTGTAAGTATGATTGTTGTAATAACTATTGTTCCATCAATATTATTAATATTTGATAAATTAATAAGTAAAACGACTAAAAGAAAGGAATGTTAATTATGAATAAAAATGTAAAAAAAGCTACTTCTATAATGTTAGTTAGTAGTATCTTATTAACAAGTATGCCTGTAAATGTATTTGCTTTAACTAAACAAGAAACTGTTTATGGTAAATTAGAAATTAATGGTGCTCAAAAGAGAGTTACTGTTAATGAACATATTGTTAATAATAAAGAAATAAATAAAATTGAAGATTATTCTGAACTTAAAGATATTTTAAATCTTAATGGTGATGAAAAATATACTATTAAAGATAATAAAGTAACTTGGGAAGCTAATGGTAATGATATTTTTTATCAAGGTACTTATGAAGATAAATTACCAATAGATGCTAATATTACTTATAAATTAGATGGTAAAACAATGAATGTAAGTGATATGTTAGGTAAATCAGGAAAAGTTACTATTAAAATTAATTTAAAAAATAAGGATAGACATTTAGTTAAAGTAAATGGTAAGAGTGAATATTTATATACGCCATTTGTTGTTACTTTAGGTACTATTATTGATGGTAATGCTAAAAATATAACTATTAATAATGGTAAAGTAATTAATAATGGTACTAAAAATATTGTAGTTGGAGTTGCTACTCCAGGATTATATGATAGTTTAAAGATTTCTAGTTTAAGATCTTTAAATAATTTAACTATTAGTTATACTACTGATAATTTTGAATTATCTAGTGTGTATATGGTTGCTACTCCTAAATTATTAGATAGTGATGATTTAAAGATTTTTGATGAATTAGATTCTTTATATGGTAAGGTTAATTCTTTACAAGATAATATGAATTTAATTGATGAAAGTAGTAAAAAAATTAAAGATGGATCTAATACTTTAAAGAGTAAATTAGGTGAATCTATTAATAATTTATCTAAAAATACTGGTAATGCTTTAACTGATGAACAAGTTAGCGGTATTCAAAATAGTGCTGTAGGTACTGTTAAAGGTATGTTTACTGATGAATATAAGGCTCAAATTGCTGAATCTGCTTGGGAAACTGTTCAAAAGAGTTTAAATAGTAATGATCCTGAAGTTATTAAGATTGTTAAAGAATCAGTTACTAAGGCTGTTACTGAATATTTAGTTAATGCTAATTTAACTACTGATTATCAAAATTGTGAAACTGGTAAAGTTATAGTTTCTAAGGGTGGAGTAATGACTGAAGAACAAATGAAAAGTTGTTTAGTTATGAAAAATAATGAAGAAGCTATTAAAGCCGTTACTAATGCAGCAACAACCGCAGCAACATTAAGTGCAACTAAAACTGCTAATTATGTAGCTGAAAAAGTTTCTAAATCTGTTGCTACTGAGGCTGCTATGAATTCTGCTTTAGCTGTTGCTAAGAGTGTATCTGGTAATGTTGCTAGTAATGTAGCTAATACTGTCAAAAAAGAGTCAATAAAGAATGTTTCTAGTTCATTAGGTACTTTATATGCTGGAATAGATGAACTTGATAATGGTATAATTAAACTATCATCAGGAATATCAAAATTTAATAAAGAAGGTATTAATAATATTAGTAACCTTGTTAATACTAAATTAAAGGATACATCTGCAAGAGCTGAAAAGTTAATTGAACTTGGTGAAGATTATAAATCTGTAGATAGTAACAAAAATTTAAGTAGCGATAGTGAAACTAAATTTGTATTAGTTGTAGAAGGACAAAAAGCAAAAGATACTACTAAGAGTAATACAACTAAAACAACTAAAGTATCATTATGGCAAAGAATTAAAAACTTATTTAAATAGAAAGAGGAGAAGTTATGTTAGATAAGATTAATAAGTATTTAAATTTATCATTAATTATTTCGGGGGTAATGGCAATTTTAGGAGTAGTACTTATGGTTTATCCAGAAGTATCATTCACAGTTATTTCATATGTTATTGGAATATCATTCTTATCTGCTGGAGTTTCATTATTATTTATTGAAAGAAAATTTATGTTTAGTTTATTTAATGGAGCTTTAATATTTATTTTAGGTTTATTAATAGTAATTCATCCAGAATTATTAAAAGTTATGATTCCAATTATTGTAGGTTTATGGTTTATTATTAATGGAGGCTTAAAATTTAGATTAGGGACATTATTTAAAGATATTGATAATAAAAAATATTGGTTAACTATTATCTTAGCTTCTTTATCATTTGTTTTAGGTATTGTTTTAGTAATTAATCCAATTGAAAGTGCAAGTGCTTTAACATTATTTTTAGGAATTATGTTAGTGTCTTATTCAATTTGTGATATTGTAGATTTTATAGTTATTAAAAAATACATTAAAGATTTTAGTAAAGAATTAAATAAAAAATTAGAAGCATTTATTAATTATTAAGAAGGTTACTAGTTTATCTAGTGACTTTTTTTATTGTGTGTTATATTTTAATTAAGAAAAGAAGATTTATATTTTGCAAAAAAAATTGTAAGGAGAAATTTATATGACAATAGAAGAAATAAGAAAAGAATATGAGAATTCTCCTGATATTGTAAAAACATTTAATACATTAATCGATGTTACAATGTCAGAATTTTATCACAATAAAGGTGCATATTTAGAATCATTAGAATTAGAAACAATTAAAAATATTAATTTTAGTTATAAACCTGAAATTAAACAATGGCATATTGATCTTATCGAAAAAGAAATTATAGATATAATTAAAAAAACCCATTTTAAATGGGAAAATGATTATAAATTACATAAAAAATATAAAGATGAGTTTGAATATTTATGCTTAACAATGGCTGATTTGAAAGAATTTATTCATACACCAAAATTTATAAGAGTTATAGCTGATTACTTGGAAATCAAATAAATTTTAATATTATTTGGTAAATTTTAAATCTTCATTATTATCATTTTTTAATATTAATTCTTTTTGATTATAAATTAGATATGTTTTATTTTTTTTATCATCTTTAAGATAGATGCCTAAACCATTATGATCATCATTAATTATTCCTTCAGTTTTTTCTTTGTTAATTGTTAGAGTGTAGAGGTTGTTTTTGACGTCTATTTTTAGTTTATTTTTTTTATTTTTCCATGTGCCTTTTAAATTAGATAGGGTGTAGGTATTTATTTGTTTATCTGATTTAATAAATGATAATTCGATTGATTTTCTTAGTTTATTTTGTCCTTCTTTAGTTAAGGTTAGTTTTCCATTGTTAATATCTAGAATATATTTAAAGTTATCATATTCGATGTATGGAGAACCGTCTGTTTCGTTAACTAAATATTTACCGGTTCCTTGTCTTCCTTCTTCATTTT
>CAKOIQ010000020.1 GCA_934086935.1 uncultured Bacilli bacterium | reverse complement strand
AAACAAGAATATATTGATGCTGGTCAAGCTAAGGTTGATAAGATTAATAAACAATTCCAAAGAGGTTTAATTACTGACTTTGAAAGACATAGTTCTGTAATTGATGTTTGGAATGGTGTAAGAAGTCAAGTAGAAGCTGAGCTTAAAGGTATTGCTGCGTCAAACCCTACTAACCCAATATTTATTATGATGACTTCTGGTGCGCGTGGTTCTTTGAACCAGTTTACCCAAATGGCTGGTATGCGTGGTTTAATGGCAAAACCAAATGGTGATGCGGTTGAAATCCCAATCTTAACTTCATTATATGAAGGTCACTCAGTTAACGAATTCTTCGTTAATACTCACGGTGCTCGTAAAGGTTCTGCCGATACGGCATTAAAGACAGCAGACTCTGGTTACTTAACAAGAAGACTTGTAGATGTTGCTCAAGATATTATTATTAAAGAATATGATTGTGGATGTACAAGTGGATTATTAGTATCTGACTTTGTTGATGATAAAGATGGATCTGTAATTGAAAGTTTAGCTGAAAGAATTGTTGGTCGTTATACTGCTAAAAAGGTTATTAATCCTGAAACTAAAGAAGTTATTGTTGATAAAAATGAAGCTATTACTGAAAGTATAGCTAATAAGATTGTAAAAGCTGGTATTAAAGAAGTAGAAATAAGAAGTGTTTTAACTTGTAAATCAAGTCAAGGCATTTGTCAAAAATGTTATGGTAATAACTTAGCTACTGGTAACTTAGTTGAAACTGGAGAAGCTGTTGGTATTATGGCTGCTCAATCAATTGGTGAACCAGGTACTCAGTTAACACTAAGAACATTCCATGCCGGTGGTGTTGCTTCAGAAGAAGATATTACTCAAGGTTTACCAAGAGTAGAAGAAGTATTTGAAGCTAGAAACCCTAAAGGTAAAGCTACTATTTCAGAAATTACTGGTAAAGTTACTAAGATTGAAGAAAGTAATGGTAAATGGAAAGTTACTGTTACAAATGAAACAGAAGCTCGTGAACATACAACAAACTATGGAGCTAAATTAAGAGTTGAAGTGGGTAGTGAAGTTAATGCAGGTGATAAATTAACAGAAGGAATTATTGCTCCTAAAGAGTTACTTGCGGTAACAGACCCAATTACTACTCAAGAATATATTTTAAGAGAAATTCAAAAAGTATATAAATCACAAGGTGTAGACATTGCTGATAAACATGTTGAAGTTATTGCTTCACGTATGATTAATAAGATGCGTGTTACAGATTCTGGTGATACTGATTTAGTTGCTGGTTTAACTGTTTCTATTAGAGAATTTGCTAATAAGAATAAACCGGTTATCTTAGAAGGAAAAGTTCCAGCTAAGGGATATCCAATAATCTTAGGTATTACAAAATCAAGTTTAGAAACTGATTCATTCTTATCTGCTGCTTCATTCCAAGAAACAACTAGAGTATTAACAGATGCAGCAATTAGAGGAAAAGTTGATGAATTAAAAGGCTTAAAAGAAAACGTTATTTTAGGTAAATTAATACCTGCAGGTACAGGTGCTAGACAATATTCTGATATCGAAATTATGTTAGATAAAGAATTTATGGACGATGAACCTTCAGAAGTATTAGAAGAAGAATTTATTGATAACGAAGATATAAAAGATGAAGCTAAAGAAATAGAAGAAACTATAGAGGAAGTAACTGAATAGTTTCTTCTTTTTTTATGATGTGATATAATGAAAAAGATGTTTATGGGAAAATATAAAAAGATAATATTAATAATATTAGCTATAATAATAATGATAACTATATTGTTTATGTTAGTAGTTCATATATTTAATGGAACTTATGTTTAATGTAAAGAAAATACCTTTTAGGTATTTTTTTAAATTTAAAATTAAGTTATAATAGGTATTGCAGGATGGTGGTTTTATGGATAATACTTTAAAAAGATTTTTTGACAAAATTGAATTTAATGGTGAGGATAACTTTAATGGTGTTACTGTTAAAAAAGTGGTTATTAATAAGAAAAAAGAGTCTTGGGATGTATATTTATCTTCTTCTAGAGTATTAGATATAGAACCAGTATTAGAACTTATTAAACAAGCAGAAAATGGCATTACTAATGTTTCTACAATTAAAATTATATTTGATTATGATAATATTACTGATGATGATGTTATTAAATATTTTAAATATTATTTAAATTTATTAGTAGAAGAGAATCCGTCTTTAATTAGTTTAAGTGATACTAATGTTTCTTTTATAAATAATACTTTAAAAATAGATGTTATTAGTAAGATAGAGTCTGATTTAATTAAAAGTTATAATAAAGCTTTTAATAAATGGATTGGAGCTCTTGGATTTAATAGTTATGAAATTGAACCGGTTATTAATAAAGAGATTAGAGATGCAATTAAGAATGAAATTATTAATAGTAAGTCTGATGTTATTGTTAAAAAAGAACCTGAATTTAAAGTTGTTATGGGTGAAACTATAAAGAGTAAAAATATTATTAGTATTAAAGATATTATGGGGGAAGAAAGTAATGTTACGGTTGAGGCATATATTTTTGGAATTGAAGAATTTATTTCTAATAAGAGTAACTTTAAGATTTTAACTTTAAAGATTAGTGATAAGACTGATAGTATTTTAGCTAAGATATTTTGCAGAGAAGATGATGATTTTAATAGATATAAAAGTGGTTTAAAAGAGGGAAAATGGTATAAGTTTAGAGGATATGTTAAGAATGATAATTTTGCTAAGGATTTAGTTTTTAATATTAGAGATATTGAAGAGATTCCTAGTAAATCTGTTAAATTTATAGATGATGCTCCGGTTAAGAGAGTAGAACTTCATGCTCATACGATGATGAGTCAAATGGATGGTGTTACTAAATTTGATTTAGATAAACATACTTGTGAATTAGTAAGTAATGCGATTAATGCGGGGTATAGAGCTGTAGCGGTTACTGATCATAATGGTTGTCAGGCTTTTCCAATTATTTATGAGATTATTAAAAATCATAATAAGGGAATAGATGATCCTGAAAAGAGATTTAAGGGTTTATATGGAACTGAACTTACTTTAGTAGATGATACGGTTAAAATTGTTTTAAGAAGTAATGATTTACCTTTAAAAGATACTACTTATGTTGTATTTGATACAGAAACTACTGGTTTTAATGCAGCTGGTGGAGATCAAATGATTGAAATTGGGGCAGTTAAAATTAAAAATGGAGAGATTATTGATAGGTTTGATGAACTTATTAATCCTAATCGTAAATTACCTCAAAAGATTATTGATTTAACTTGTATTACGGATGAGATGCTTAAAGATAAGGATAATGAAGAGAATGTTACTAAACGTTTCTTAGAGTGGACTGGAGACTGTCCAATGGTTGCTCATAATGCTAAGTTTGATGTTTCTTTTATGGAAATGTCTATGAAGAAGTATAACTTAGGGGAGTTTACTAATACGGTTATTGATACTTTGGAGTTATCAAGAGCTATTGATCAAGAACATACTAGACATAGTTTATCGGCTTTGGTTAAGAGATATGAGGTTCCTTTTGATGAGGATGCTCATCATAGAGCTGATTACGATGCAGAAGGTACTGCTTTAGTTTTTCATAAGATGTGTGAAAAGTTAATGAGACAAGGTCATAAATTAATTAGTGATTTAGATAAGTTGATTTCTAAGGAAGAGATTCATAAGTTTGGTAGAACTTTTCATTTTAATGCGATTGTTTTAAATAAAATAGGTTTAAAGAACTTATTTAAGATTGTTTCTTTAGCTAATACAACTTATTTATATAAGACTCCAAGAATCCCTAGAAGTGTTTTAAATGAGCTTAGAGAGGGGTTAATTATTGGTAGTGGATGTTATGAATCTGAGGTATTTATTGAAGCTAGAAGTAAAGATGGAGAAGAACTTACTAATATAATTAATTTTTATGATTATGTTGAGGTTCAACCTTTAGAGGTTTATAATCATTTAATTCAAACTAGTGATTTTGCGAATGAAATTGAACTTGCTAATCATGTTAAGAAGGTTGTTAATGCGACTAAAGAAGCGGGTAGGATTATTGTAGCTACTGGTGATGTTCATCATTTCTTTAGAGAAGATAAGATATATAGAGAAATTATTATTAATCAAAGAGTTCCAGGAGGAGGAAGACACCCTTTAGCTAAACAAAATATTACAAAAATTCCTTCAATGCATTTTAGAAATACTGAAGAGATGCTTAATGATTTTAAATTCTTAGGTGATGATTTAGCTTATGAGATTGTTGTAACTAATACAAATAAGATAGCAGATATGGTTGGAGAATTTGAAGTTATTATTGATACTGGTGGAACTCCTTTCTCGCCTAGAGTTAAAGCTGATGATGGTAAGAGTTATTTAGATTGTCCAAGAGTTGTTACAGATTTAGTTTATGATAGAGCTACATCTTGGTATGGTGATGATTTACCTTTAATTATTGAAGAGAGAATCGCTAAGGAGTTATATGGTGATTCGGTTTATAAGGCATGCAAAGAACTTATACTAAATGAAATTAATGAAGATGATCCAGAATTTGAAAGAAGGATTTTTAAAAAGGCTCATGAAGTTATTTTAGAGGGTGTAGATGCAGTTAAAGCTTTAGTTAAAGAGAGCATTAAGAATCATTGGAGTGAAGAAGATGGGGAACTTAGTGATGATTCTTTAGAAAAGAAACTAAAGAAAAATTTAGGTGGTATTATTGGTGGCGGTTTCGATCCAATTTACTTAATTGCCCAAAGATTAGTTAAACACTCTAATGATGAGGGGTTCTTAGTTGGTTCAAGAGGTTCAGTTGGTTCTTCTTTTGTAGCAACAATGATGGGTATTACTGAGGTAAATCCTTTAGAAGCACATTATAGATGTCTTAAATGTAAAAGTAGTTTCTTTGAGGATGAAAATGGTCAAAAATTAAGTTCTATTTATTCTTGTGGAATTGATTTACCAGATAGAATTTGTCCTAATTGTGGTGAAAAGTTATATAAAGATGGTCAGGATATGCCATTTGCAACTTTCTTAGGTTTTAATGCTGATAAGGTTCCAGATATTGATTTAAATTTCTCAGAATTAAATCAAGCTTCAACTCATGAATATACTAAGGTCTTATTTGGTGTTGATAATGTCTATAGAGCAGGGACAATTGGTACGGTAGCAGAAAAAACAGCTTATGGTTTTGTTAAAGGTTATGTTGAAGATAAGGGTTTATTTATGAGAGGTGCGGAAATTGAAAGATTGGCACTTGGTTGTACGGGAGTTAAGAGAACTACTGGGCAGCATCCAGGAGGAATAGTTGTTGTTCCAGATTATATGGATGTTTTTGATTTTACACCATTTCAATTTCCGGCAGATGATCCAAATAGTGCTTGGAGAACAACTCATTTTGGATATCATTCAATTGAAGAAGATTTGTTAAAATTAGATATTTTAGGTCACTCTGATCCAACTCAGTTACGTATGATTCAGGATTTAACAAAAATGGATGTTACTAAGGTTCCTTTAGATGATAAAGATACTATGAGTATTTTCTCTAGTACTAAGGCTTTAGGTGTTACTAATGATCAAATTTTATGTCCAACTGGTACTTTAGGAATACCGGAATTTGGTACTAATTTTACAATTGGTATGGTTGATGAAATTAAACCTACTACTTTTGCGGAACTTATTAAAATTGCTGGGTTATCTCATGGTACTGATGTATGGCTTGGTAATGCAAGAGATTTATGTACTCCAGATGAAAATGGAGTTATAAAGGTACCTTTTAAGGATACTATAGGTTGTCGTGATGATATTATGGTATATTTGATGCAACAAGGTGTTGAACCGATTAAGGCCTTTAAAATAATGGAATTTGTACGTAAGGGTAAAGCAAGTAAACCTAAAGAAAAGGAAAATTGGGAAAAACATAAACAAACGATGATTGATAATCATATTCCTGATTGGTATATTGAATCTTGTCATAAGATTAAATACATGTTCCCAAAAGCTCATGCTGCTGCTTATGTTATTTCAGCGTTTAGAATAGCTTGGTTTAAAGTACATATGCCAGTTTATTTCTATGCATCATGGTTAACTAGTAAAGCAACTGATTTTGAAGTTGAAACGATGATTAAAGGTTATGATGCAATTAAAGAAAGAGTATTAGAAATTCAAAGTAAAGGATTTGAAGCTACTAATAAGGAATTAGGAGTTTTGGAATGTTTAAAGGTTTGCTTGGAAGCTACAGCAAGAGGTATTAAATTTTTACCAATTGATTTATATGATAGTCAAGCAACTGTTTGGGGAGTAACTGATGAAACTTCAATTAGACCGCCATTTTTATCTATCGATGGTCTTGGCGAGACAGTGGCTAAAACAATTGTAAGTGAAAGAAAAAAAGGCAAATACATTAGTGTTGAAGACTTACAATCGAGGGGTAAAGTCAGTCAAACCTTAATAGAAAAATTTAGATCAATGGGTGTTTTAGAACAAATGCCAGAATCTAGTCAACTTAGTTTATTTTAAAAATATTAGTTTAAGTACTAATATTTTTTTGGCTTTATTTAAAATTTACTATTGTACTTTTAATAAAGTTTAGGTATAATTTTTTTAGAATAGAGGATTAGTTATGAAGAATGATAAAAATAAATTAATTATGTTAATAATATCTGTATGTGTTTTATTAGTGGCAGTATCTATTGGATCATATGCTTACTTTACAGCAGTGGCATCTGGAACTGAATCGGCTTCTAGTGTTATTATGAATGGTGGTACTTTAACTATTAATTATAATGAAGGTGAACATATAAATATTATTAATGCTTATCCAAAAGAAGAAGCATGGGTAACAAAAGAATTTACTTTAAAGGGTAGTAATAATACTTCTTTAGTTATGAATTATCAAATTGGTTTAGAAATAAATAAAAATACGTTTAAAACTAATTATTTATCATATTCTTTAACTAATACAGTTGTTGATGCTGGCACACCAGTAAATAATGTTGTTAATTTTGGACTTCCAACTGGTCAAAGTACTGTAACTTTTGGTGTAGGTCAATTTACAACTGGTCAAAATATGACTCATAAGTATAAAATAGAATTATTTTTTAAAGATAATGAAAATAATCAAAATGTTGGTGGACAAGAAGCAGAGTTTAGTGCCAGAATTATTATGAAAGAAGCTGGAACTTGGCCAGATAGAAGATTAGTTGAGTGGTAAAAATTGTAGGTTAAAAACTGCAATTTTTTTATTGTTTATTTTATTATTTTATAATATAATTGTTATATAGAATAAAGGGTGATTTTATGAATGTCTTAGTTATTGGTAAACCTAATTATGATATTGTTTTACCTGTTGATAGTTATCCTACTTTAGGTGGTTTTAAGGCTACTTCTGAAAGAATGGAACAACCTGGTGGTATTAGTGTTTATGTGGCTTGTATGCTTTCTAAATGGGGTATTAAGGTTCATTATGCTGGCTTAGTTAGTGGGGATGAAACTGGTAATAAGATTAAGGCTGAACTTGAGAAATATAATGTTGATATTAAAAATATAGAAACTAATTTTGAGGTTAAGAGTAATATTAATTATATTACTTTGGATAAGAGTAATGGTTTATCTAGTTCAGTAATAAGTGATAATGGAGCTTATTTAACTAAATTTAAGTATGATATTATTCCTGATTATATTATTGTTGATGGTTCGGATATTGGTGGTGGAATTGCGGCTGCTAATAATTATCCGACTTCTAAAATTATTTTTATTGGTAATAAGGTTAATGAACAATATTATGATATGAGTAAGAGATCACATTATGTATGTGCTAATTTTGATTTTGCTAAGGCTTTAACTAAATTGGATGCTTATATTAATAAACCTAAAACTTTAGTTAATATGTTTCAGAAGATTAAAGATTTAAATAAAGCGGAATATATTTTAATGCTTAAAGAAAATGGAGTATTATATGTTAAGGAACGTCAAGTTAAGCTGATTCCGGCAGTTAATGTGATTAAGAAAGATGATTCTAATTATGATGCGGCTTTCTTTGGTGCTTATGCTTATTCAATCATTAGAGGTTTTGATATGGATATGACTGCTAAGATATGTAATATGGCGGCTTTTATTGGAACTGGTAGAGTTGGTTCTTTGACTTCTATTCCTGATAAAGAATATGTATTTAATACTTGTGGTCTTACTGAACCGAAAGAAGAAACGATGGTTTCAGAAGTTAAGACTGAAAATGAATTACCGAAATCGGTTGGTCAAGAAGGTACTACTAATGCACAAGGGTAGTCCTTTTTTAAATATATTACCTAGTATTGATGTTCATGGTTTTACAAGAGAAACTGTTTATGTTCCAGTTAGTGATTTTATTAATGATAATATTAAGTTAAGAAATAAAAAGATTGTTATTGTTCATGGAATTGGCTATGGTATTTTAAGAGATGAAATAAATAGACGTTTTAAAAGGGATAAGAGAGTTAAAAAGTTATATTTATCAATTGATAATGCAGGGTGTACTATCATTGAATTATATTAATAAATATGGTATTATACCTAACTAGAAATGGGGACTTTCGATGTTTGTAGATGAGGTTAAAATTAAATTAATTGCTGGTAAGGGTGGAGATGGCTGTACTTCTTTTAGACGTGAGAAGTTTATTGCCATGGGTGGCCCTAATGGTGGCAATGGTGGAAAAGGTGCTAGTATCATTTTTAAGACTGATAAATCTTTAAAGACTTTAATTGATTTAAAGGTTAAAAAGATTATTAAGGGTGATAAGGGTGTTAATGGTAAGGGTGATGACCGTAATGGTGCTAATGCTGAAGATGTTATCATTAAGGTACCTGAAGGAACAGTTGTAACTGATTTAAGTACTGGTAATGTTATTTGTGATTTAATTGATGGTGAATTTATTGTTGCTAAAGGTGGTAGAGGTGGTAGAGGTAATCGTGCTTTTGCTACTCATGATAATCCAGCTCCTAAGATGAGTGAACTTGGTGCTCCTGGTGAAGAACTTGAAGTTAAATGTGAACTTAAGGTTTTAGCTGATGTTGGGCTTGTTGGATTTCCTTCAGTTGGTAAGAGTACTTTACTTAGTGTAATTAGTAATGCTACGCCAAAGATTGCTGCTTATCATTTTACAACTTTATCTCCTAATTTAGGGGTTGTTAAAGTTTATGATGATAGTTTTGTAATGGCTGATTTACCTGGTTTAATTGAAGGTGCTTCTGAGGGTATTGGTCTTGGTCATAAATTTTTAAGACATGCCGAAAGAACTAAGGTTATTGCTCATGTTGTGGATATGAGTGGGATTGAAGGTAACGATCCAATTGAGTCTTATGAAATTATTGTTAATGAACTTAAGAAGTATGATGAATCTTTATTACTTAGACCTAATGTGGTTATTGCTAATAAGATGGATTTAGATAGTTCTAAGGCTAATTTAGAGTTATTTAAGAAGAAGTATCCAAATATTAAGGTTTATCCTATTAGTGCCTTATATAACGAAGGAATAGGGGAATTATTAACTGATTTAAATAGATTAGTTAAAGAAAATGAAAATGTAGTTTTTAATACTAATAATGAAAGTCATATTTTATATAAATTTGAAGATACTAAACCTTTTACTATTCATAGAGAAAATGATTTATGGGTTGTTGAAGGTAAAGAGGTTGAAACTTTACTTAAGATGACTAGATTTACTGAAGATGAAAGTATTTTAAGATTTGCTCGTAAGCTTAAAGGTATGGGTGTTGAAGATGAACTTGAGAGATTAGGAGCTAAACGTGGTGATGAGGTACGTATCTTAGATTATATATTTAACTTTAAAGAGTAGCTAAGGCTACTTTTTTTTAATATTTTATGCTATAATTTAATAGAGGAGGATACATGAAAAAAGAGAATATAATTTTATTAGTTGTTACAGTTATATTAGTTGGCATCTTTATTTATTCTTTATTCTTTAGTACACCTAAATATACAGTTACTTTTGATACTGATGGTGGTTCTAAAATTGAAAGTGTAGAAGTTAAAAAATATGATACTGTAAGTAAACCAGAAGATCCTACTAAAGAAGGTTATACTTTTAAAGGTTGGACTGTAGATGGTGCAGAATATAAATTTGATACTGGTATTACAAAAGATACTAAGATAACAGCTAATTGGGAAGAAATTGTTACTACAACTACTAAAAAAGCTAAAAAACACAGATAATTTATAATTCGACAATATTTTTAAAATTATTGTTATATATTAAGTTCGGGTGATAATCATGCGAACTTTTTATATTTTTAAGGTTAATAGAGAATATTATAATTTAACTAAAGATATGCCTTTTAATTTATATAAAGCTTATTTAAATATTAAGGTTAGTACGAAAGAAAATTTAAGAATTTTATCTAATGAATATTATTCTTTTACGGAGAGATTTAATAAGAAATCTTTAAATGAATTTATTTTTAATAGATATAAAGATAATGATTGTTATAATTGTTATGATAATACGCACATGTTTAATAATTATTATACGGATGAGGTTAGTAAGTTAATTGTTAATAATAGTTTTATGATTTTAAAGTGTAATGTACCTAACAGTTCTTTTTTATCGGTTTTAGTTAATATTCCTTATTTATTTGTAGTAGATTTTGAAAAAGAAGATTATTTTTGGCTTTCTAATTTAAAGAATTTAAGGGTTGTTTATGATAGTTAAAATATTGTATAATACTATTTAAGGGAGAGTGAATTAGATGCTACATGATATTTTAATGGTATTACTTGGTTTAGTTATTGGAGCTATTATTGGTTTCTTTATTGCTAGAGCAGTTATGAAAAAATATTTAAAGAAGAATCCACCTATTAATGAAAAAATGATTGAAACTTTAATGAGTGGAATGGGAAGAAAACCTAGTAGTAAACAAGTTAAACAATTAATGCAACAAATGAATAAGATGATGTAATATGAAAATAGATTTAAGAAAATTATATGCTTTAAATAAATTAAGTATAGATGAAGAAGTTGTAATTCCTGAAGAATATTATAAGAAAGCAGGAGTTAGAAATTTATCTAAAGTTAAGGTTAATGGTGATGTAACTGTTAATTATGAAGAGAATATTGAACTTCATTTAAATGTAAGTGGAGAGTTTATTATTCCTTGTGCAATTACTTTAGATGATGTAATTGTGCCTTTTAACACTCTTATTGAAGAAGAAATCGATCAAAATAAGTTAAATGATGAGTTTTTTCTTGATTTATTGGATGTTTTATGGGAAAATATTGTATTGGAAATCCCTGTAAGAGTTGTTAAAGAGGGAGTTAAAAGTGAAGACCTTCATGGTGAAGGTTGGGAATTAGTTACAAAAGAGTAACTTAGATGGAAGGAGTGATACTATGGCAGTTCCTTTTAGAAGAACTAGTAAAACTAAAAAAAGAATGCGTCGTACTCATTTAAAGAAGACAGCAGCAAACGTTGTTACTTGTCCAAATTGTGGTGAACCAATTAGACCTCATAGAGCATGCAGTAAATGTGGTTTTTACAAAGGTAAGGAAGTTATTAAAGTTAGTGAAAAAGAAGACTAACTTTTTTTCTTGTTAGAATTTAATTATTGTTATATAATTTAATAGAAAGGATGTGTCAAGGATGACTTCTGAAATTATTGGATTATTAACTGGTTTTAGTGTAGTATTAATACTTGCAGTTAGTTTATTGGTAATAGCTGGTGTAGTTTTAACAGTTATTGGTAAATGGAAAGTATTTAAAAAAGCTGGTAAAAAAGGTTGGGAATCAATAATTCCTTACTACAATACTTGGATTTTATGTGAGATAGCTGGACTTAAATGGTGGTTCTTTTTAATAATTATTGCGGGATCATTATTAGGAAATTCAGGTATTAGTGGACTTGTTTGGTTAGCTTCTTTTGTAGCTGAATATTTTGCTGCATATAATTTAGCTAAAAAGTTTGGTAAAGAACCAGTTGGTTATGCTTTTGGTCTTACTTTCTTACCATTTGTGTTTTTCCCAATATTAGGTTTTGGGGATGCAACTTATACTAATGTTAAAGTTAGTCCATATGGACCTATTAGTGAAAACCAAGCTAATCAAGCCAAAGAAGATTTTAAAGAAAAAACTGGAATGAACAATAATAAAACAACAGAAAATAATTTTTGTAAAAATTGTGGGGCTACTTTAGATAAAGATAGTAAGTTCTGCGGAAATTGTGGGAAAGAAGTACAATAATTGTATTTCTTTTTTTTTAGCTTTTTGATATAATTATTTACAGTAGGAGTCTGGTGTTATGTTTAATCTTAGACAATTTATTGAGATGAGAAAATTAGAACATACTTTTAATAAGATTTATCGAACTAAAGAGAATATTTCGCAAGTATTAGAACTTATTTATCGAGACTTTAATACTGGTTATGAAATTATTTATGGTAAGAAAGCAAATAATTTTTGGAGAATGTTTACGCCAGATGTAAGAATAGAAATATTAAATGATATATATATAAAAGGAATTTATCAAGATGATATTTTGTTACATTTTGGTTTTATTTTTCAAGATGTAGATAAAGAAATCAGATATCAAGCTTTAAAGAAAATATATTTTGAAGTATTAAGTGAGCAGGATAGAAATCTTTCCCAAAATTATTCTAGTTATTTAAGTAATTTAAGTGAAGAAGATAGATTTGAAGAAATAAAGAAAAACTATAAAATAATTATAAGTAAATATCCTAAAATATTTGATAGTTTAATGTTTAGTGTTTGGCATAATTTAGATAATAATTATATTTTTAAATATATTGAGTTATTTGAAAGTGATGAAAGTTTTATAGATAATCATGCAACTTTTATTTTTGATATTGTCAGCACTTGGATGTTTAATAAAAAATATAGTAAAGATGAATACAGTTATTTTAGCGATGCTTTATTAAAGGTTATTGATAATTTAGATAATAATATTATAAGTAAGATTTTATATACTAATATTCGTGGAAGTTATTGTTTAGATATTATTAAAAATAAAGATAAGATTGATCCTATAATTATATATGCGATTATTAATGTTCTGAAAAAACAAAATGATGCCGATTTAATTGATAAATTCAGAAGAGAAGGTAATGATTTAATCGCAGTTGCTGATTATATTAGGGGAAATATTAATTTAGAAGAATTAGCGGAGAAAATTCAGGTAGAGGTTCCATATCCCGTTGTAAGTAAAAAATTTAGTGAAGAAGAATTTGAAAAAATGTTTGCTGGTAAAGTTATAATGAATGAACATTATGATAAAACAGCTTATATGAATTTGATTAGATATTTAACTAAAACTAATATTAATATTTTTAGTAGTATTAATATGGATTTAATGAATCCTAAGTATTTAGATATATTTGAAGAAAAAGATGAATTGGGTAATAGAGTTTATCCTTCTTTAAGAATTATTGGTAAATATCCTAAATTACAGAAGATTATTTTAAGTTTAGATGATGAATCTTTAAGTATTTTTAAACTTATATATAAAAGAATTGTTAAAGATGATTATGATTATACAGTTATTTTAACTAATGTTTTAAATAGTTTAGCTAAAGGACATGATAAGTTATTTGATATTATAAAAAGTGATTATAGTGATTTATCTAGTGAAGATAAAAATAAAGTTATTGATTCTTTAGTTTTTATTCTATCTAAAGGTAGTAGTAATTATTTTGGAATTAGTTCTATTCGTGATTTAGTTGATTTAAAAGGATATTTTAAGACTAAATATGCTAGTGTTAAAGATGAATGTCCTTCTATTAAAAAGTTATTAAATTATTATTTACTTTCTTATTATGGAATGACTTTAAATGATGCAAGAATTTTGATTAGTTCTTTTGCTTCAGATTTAGATGTAGATGATAATTTACTTGATGAAAATGATAGGAAGATTATTAGTTCTTTGAAAGCAATAAAGAGTTTAATTGAATGTAAGAGTTATGATATTTTACATAAGAAATTAGTTTTACAAGAGAGTTTAAATGATGGGAAAATAGATTATGATGTTACTTATTTAACTTCTTTTGAGGCTCAAATTAGAAAAATGTATGCAAGAGTTTTAAATAGGAAGCTGTCTAATCCGAAAAATATGAATAAATATCAAGGTTTATCAGAAGAGGTTGGACTTGATATTTATGAGGGGTTTGATAGGAGTAATCCTGAATTTTATTTACTTATATCGGCTCTTGGGGCTTATACTAATTATGTTAAACCAGATAATTATTATGAAGATTGGGTAAGACCTTCTAATAATGTTCATGCTTTTTGTACTAGTTTAATTAGTAATCAGATGATGGGAACTGCAAGAGCTAATTATGCTATATTGGGTTTTACAAATATTCCTGAATCTTCTTTATTAATATCGGCTCCTTATGATATTAATAGTGGACAAGCTAGTAGTTTAATTGATACGGCGGTAAGAACGCGAAGAAAATTTTTATTTCCAGATAAAACTATTGATTATACTAGACATACTCATAATGAGATTACTTTAGAAAGATTATATAAGGATAGTAAATATTTACCTAGTTATGTTCTTTATTTTGCAGAAGGTTTTAATCCTGATACTTTTACAAGTGATATTACTAGTTATGAAACAAATTTAGATGCTTGGAATAATGCTTTACAGGCAGCAAGAGATTTTAATATTCCGATTGTAGTTGTTGATCGAACTAAGGTTAAACGCCATGAGAAAATGGTTATAAATGCTAAATTAGATGAATTTAAAAGAACTTGTAATCCACATTTAATTCCGGAAATATTAACTAGATTTGAAAATAACAGAGCAGGTGTTAGAAAATACTGGGATTCTTCTTTATACACTACTACTGATGCAAATATAATTTTTAGTAAAATTTTTACTATTATTGATGAAATGAAAGATAGAAATCGTGCTAATGATTGTTTAATTGAAATGCGTAAGTGGTTGAGAAATGAAGTTACAACTAAGATTGCAAGAAAAGGTAATGCAGTAGGTAATGTTGAACTTGGTATTAATTGTAGTGATATTTTTGAAAAGATAAAGAAAAGATTAGTTAAATTAAATAAACAATCAATGACTTGGAAAGATGCAATAGATATTTTAGAAAATGTTGATTTACAAAATTTAAGTGCTTTAGAAAAGATTAAATTATTACGTGAATATGGTTTTAATATTGAAGCAGATAAATTTAATTATGGTGAAAGTAGCCAAAAGGAATTATTTTATTTAGAAGAAATTTTGGGTAATTTTGAAGAACTTCTTCCAACTTTTAATGATGATATTGATAGACTAAAAGCTTATTCTTTATCACTAGGAACTCATGGAAAAAATCATATTGATGATGTTATGCTTTATGCTTTATTACTTTCAGTGGAAGCTTTTAAGGATAGAAGTGATTTTATTTCATTAGTTAATATGGCAGTTACGGCTGCTAAATATCATGATTGTGGACGTAGTGATGATGGTAATTCTCATCATGCAATAGAAGGAGCAATAAAGTCTTATCATATACTTAAGAATAAAAGAATTTATAATAAGGCAGAGTTGGCCGCTATATACACAGCTATTGTTTGCCATGATTTAAAGGGTATTGATGAGAGTTATGAAACTTATTGTGCTAAGTTATATCCTGATGTATTAATGGCTATTATAAAGGGGAAAGAACCAAATGTTAAAGTTTCTTATACAGAAGATGATTTAAATAGAGTAGTAAAGGTAAATAATGTTAATTTTAACTCTTTAATTGATTTAACAATAAGATTATGTCGTATTGTTAGAGAATCTGATGCTTTAGATCGAACTAGATTTTTAAAAACTACTAAATCATTTACAAAAGAAAGTTCTTTATTACCAGATTCTAAGAGATATATGAATTTAGCTTTAAGAATATCTGAACTTAATGCATTAGGTAATATACAAGAACTTATTAATACGGGAATGATTGATATTAATGAAGTAATAGATATTTTAGATAATCCTAGAAAATATAATGATTTTAATATATCTTTAGATGGACCTAAAGAATTAAGTAGAATTATTAGACGTGTTCTTTTAGAAAGAAAAAGTATGATGGAGAAGGGAACATATTATGGAAGCAAATAGTACTGATGAAAAAGTTCTTAATTATTACTATAATTTGGCAGTTAATTCTTTAGAGGCAGAGGAAATAATGAGTAAATTAAGTAGTGAGGAATTGGATAAATTAGTAGAAAAAATTGAAAATACTAATAAAGAAAATGATAATAATGAAAATGGCATGCATATGTAGTGCCTTTTTTTTATTTATGTGTTATAATTATTTAAGAAATAGAGAGTGTAAAATATGAAGAAAAATAAAATGGTTTTAAAACATTGCCCTAATTTCTATAAAATTATTAACTTTGAATTTTTAGAAGATGATAATATTTCTGCTAAATTAATTGATATTTATGAGAACTTTATATTTGATATTGATATTGAGTCTACTAGTGATCTTAAGATGGTAGAAAAATTAGATTTTGTTATAAATAAATATATTGATGATTATTCTTTTAGAAAAGAGATGCAGAGAAGTTTGCTTAATATAAGAGTTAAACAATCTGATAATATTATTAAAATGATTGTTGATGGTATTATTAATGCCTATGATTCTTATGAAACTGGTTATACTAGAAATATTTATTTTGCGAGGTGGATTTAATGGATCAAGATTTTTATATTGAGGATACTAATCCTTGGAAAATATCTTTTATAATTATTTTAATTGTGGCTTTAATTGGTGGCGGTATTTTTGCGTATTATAAATATTTTAGAGATAATATTGTTAAGCTTAAGGAGGTTACTGTTGAACTTGGTGATAAACTTCCAACTGATATAAAAGATTATATTAGTGCTAAAAATATTGATGATTATAAATTAGATATTTCTAATATTAGTGTTGATGAAGAAGGTAATACTAATGTTAGAGGCGAATATTCTTATAAGGTTAGTAAACATGGAGAAATAAAGAAGGGAAAAATTTTTGTAGTTGATACTACTAAACCAATTGTTCAAACAATTGATGTTACAGTTGGAGTTAATGAAAACTTTGAGCCAAGTGAATTTTTAAGTTCTTGTGAGGATTTATCTTTACCTTGTGTGGCTTCTTATAAAAATAAGAATGATATTACTTTAAATGATAATGCTGGAAGTTATAACATTGATTTAGTAATAAGTGATGCCGCAGGAAATAGTGTAGTAAAAAAGGTTAAGTTAATCGTATCAAGTGAAACTACTTTAGAAAAACAAAAAATGAGTGATTTAACTCCTGTAAAAACTTCTTTAGATGACGATAGTAAATGGAATAAGACTTATACTTTAAAACTTAATAATGGACTTGATCCGGAAACTGAGGAATTTGTTAAACAAGTATCAGAGTTAAGTGCTAAAGAATATCAATTTGATAAAACTGTAGCTCAAAAAGAAATAGTTGAAATTTATAATAAATATGATTATGTTATTGGATTTAGTATTATGGTAACATTTGATGATAATAGTGTTTTGTTTGTAACTAATGAAAATACCAAAGAGATTGTTGAAACTGAAGAATAGTGAAAAAATGCTTGCATTAATAGTATTTTTTTGATAATATTATTTTGCAAGCTTATTTATGGCGGTGTAGCTCAGTTGGCTAGAGCATCCGGTTCATACCCG
>CAKOIQ010000019.1 GCA_934086935.1 uncultured Bacilli bacterium | reverse complement strand
AAGTATTTGGTTATTATCGTATTGTATTAGGTTTAATAGTTATTTTATATTTTTTATTTAAATAAGAGGGTAGTATAGACATGAAACGGAATATAATCTTGATGGGAATATTAGGACTATTATTTATGGGTGGTGTATTCATCTATGATTTTAGTGATACGATGGATGAAAAGTTAACTAATCATAAGTGGTATATAGTAGAAAATAATAAAACTTATGTTATGAGTTTTAAAGATAATCAATTTGCTTATACAGATATAAATGGTAAAGTTATAGATGAATATAAAGATTGTGACATTTATCATTATAATAGTAATACAAATGTAGTTAAGTTATCATGTAATATAGAGAAGAATAAATTATATATTGCAACATATGATGATGAAAAATTAGTTCTGACGATAAATGGCAGTGAAAAAAGTTATTTTTCAACAGAAGAATTAGCAACTATAGATAATTTTAAGTCTAGCAATAAACTAAGTGAAGCAGAATATGCTAATTTGATGAATATCAAATTTGATGAAAAATTATATACAAGTGTTAGTAAAGTAAAAAATCTTATTAAATCATCTAATAGTTCTTATTTAGTGTTTATTGATACTAATATTAATACAAATAATGCATTTAGTTATGCTAAGTTAAAAGAATTATTAGATAGTTCTAAAAAGACTTATCATTTAATTGAATTATCAGCTTTAGATGAAGAAGAAATTGCATCTTTAAGTAAGAAATTTAAGATATCTGAGTTTAAAGATGGTAATGCTTATGTTTATTTAGTTGGTGATAAAAAAGTAAAATTAGATAAAGTTATTTCTAATAAAAATGAAAGTATCTCTTAGGATACTTTTTCTTTTGGGTTTATTTTGTTATAATTATTGTTATAAGGAGACTATATTATGAAAAATGTTTTGTTTGTAGTTGATGAAAGATGTATGGGTGGAGTATCTGTATTACTTATGGATATGTTTAAAATGATGGATACATCTAAAATGGATATTGACTTATTAGTACTACATGATAGAGGGGATATGTTTAATGAACTTCCTAGTAATGTTCATTTAATGTTTGGTGGTAGTTATTTTAGTGCGATTGATTTAACTTTAAAGGAAGTTATTAAGAGTAAGAGTATTAAAACTTTATATCATAAGTTAAAGGTTATTTTTGATTTAAAAACGGGTTTAATTAAGAAAAGAATAGTTAAAGAAAGAAAGAAGTTACTTAAAAAACATTATGATTATGAGATAGCTTTTAAAGATGGTTTTACGGCTATATTTACGGCTTATGGTGATAGTAATGTTAAATATCATTGGATTCAATATAATTATGGAATAGCTAATCCTAATAGTAAGTATGATAAGTTATTTAATGATGCTTTAAGAAGATTTGATAAGATTATTTCAGTATCTGATGGAATTATGAAAGATTTTAATAATATTTATCATTTAGAAGATAAGGTTGAGGTAATAGATAATTTAATTGATGTTAAAAGAATTAAAGAGAAAGCTAAAGAAAAATGTGATTTAGAACTTGATAAGAATAAGTTAAATATTATATGTGTTGGAAGAATAGCTAATGGACATAAAGGTTATGATCGTCTTGTTGATGTGGTTAAAAGATTAGATGATGAGGGTTTATTTGATGAAGCTATTTTAAGAATATTTGGTAGTGGGCCTGATTATGATAATTTGTTTAATCAAATAAAAGATTATGGATTAGACAAAAAAGTTTTACTGATGGGAAGAGTTGATAATCCTTATAAATATTTTAAAAATCAAGATTTATTTATATTACCTTCTAGATATGAGGCATTTGGTTTAGTTATTGTTGAAGCTTTAAGTTTAGGGGTACCTGTTTTAGTTACCGCAAATGATGCCACTAGTAAAATTGTTTCTAATAATTATAATGGTTTAATTGTTAATAATAGTAATGAAGGGTTATATGATGGTTTAAAGTATTTGATTAAAAATAGAGATATCTTAGACAATTTTAAATTTAATTTAGTAAATTATAATTATGATAATGATTCTATTATTAAGAAGTTAAACGATTTATTTAAATAGGAGGTTAGATGAAAAAGGTTAGTGTAATTGTTCCATGTTATAATGTTGAAAATTTTATTCATAAATGTTTATTTAGTTTATGTAATCAAAGTTTAAAAGATATTGAAATTATTGCTATTGACGATGGTTCTACTGATAAAACTGGTAGTATATTAGATGATTATGCTAAAAAGTATGACAATATTAAAGTTATTCATAAAAATAATGGTGGAGTTAGTGCAGCTAGAAATGATGCATTAGAAATGGCTTCTGGTGAATATATTGGTTTTTTAGATAGTGATGATTGGGTAAATGGTTTCATGTATGAAAAAATGTATAATTTAGCTAAAGCTAATGATTTTGATTTAGTTGCCTGTGATACTATTGCTGTTTATCCTAAAAAAGAAATGGTTATTCATAGTAATATTTCAAATAATCAAAGTGTTAATAAATTAATGATTGATGCTTATGCTGTTATTTGGAATAAAATTTACAAAAGAGAATTGCTTGAAGGTATAACTTTTAATACAAATTTAAGCTTTTGTGAAGATGTTTTATTTCTTTATGAAATTTATAGTAGGGTTAAAAAAGTGGGTGCTATAAATGAACCATTGCATTTTTATCTTCAAAGAAATGGTTCTTTAACTTATACTTATAATGATAAATTATATCACCTGGTTGAAAGTATGGATAATATTGTTAGTTATTATAAAGAAAATAATGTTTTTGATAAATATCATGATGAAATAGAGTATACTTATGTTAGATACTTATTTGCAACCTTTATCAAGAGACTTGCTAAAACTAAGAATAAGATTGAATTTAATAAAGGGTATAATTATGTGATTAATAAAGTAAAGGAAAATTTTCCTAATTACAAAAATAATAAGTATTTAGATGGAAAAAAAGGTTTTTATTTAAAGCATTTTAATAAATGTTTAGCAAATTTAATTTTTTTACTGGAAAAGAATAGGATGAATTAAAATGAAAAAGGTATTATTTATTGCTAGTACAGGCGGTCATTTAAATGAATTATTACAACTTAGTCCTTGTTTTAAGAATTATGATTATTTGCTTGTTACAGAGAAGACTAAAAGTAATATGGGATTATTAACTAAATTTCCTAATAGAGTTAAATTTATTATTCCTGGAACTTATACAACACTAAAAGCTAAGTTAATATATCCTTTTAAACTAATCGCAAATTGTTTTAAATCATTATGGTATTTTATTAAATTTAGACCTGATGTAGTTGTTTCAACTGGATCTCATAATGCAGGACCAATGTGTTTAATTGCTCATTTATTTGGTAAAAAGGTTATTTTTATAGAAACTTTTGCTAATAGTAATAGTCCAACAAGATGTGGAAAACTTGTGTATAATTTTGCAGATGTATTTATTGTTCAGTGGGAAAATATGTTAAAATTTTATCCGAAGGCCATTTATGGTGGTTGGATTTTTTAAGGAGGAAATATGAAAAAAGTTAAACTTGGTTTAAAAATTATTAGTTTATTATTATTTATTGTATTAATAGGTTTATTGATTTATATTAAGATGATTCCAACTAAATATATTATTATAGCTGGTGTTGTATCAATAATTCTATTATTTCTTGTTATGTTAATGATGAACAGTAAGAAAAAAGCTGTGGGAATTATAGGAATTATTTTAATGGTTCTTATTGTTGGTGTTTTTGGAATAAGTATTGTTTATGTTAATAAGACTTATAAAGTTATAAATAGAGTAATTGATAAGGATTTTAATTTAAGTACTTATTATGTTCTTGTTAAAAGTGATTCTACTTATTCAAAATTGAGAGATTTAAAAGGTAAAAATTTTGGTTTAATGAATGAAAGTGCTAAATTTTTAACTAGCGAAATTAAAGTTTCCTTTAATAGTCGTACCTTTGATAGTGTTGGTAATCTTTATTACGCTTTTTCTGATGGTAATATTGATGCTATGGTTATTGGATCGGGAATTTATGATGGGTTAGTTGATAATAATGAAAGTTTTGAAAAATCAGTTAAGATTGTTTCTAGATTGTATGTAAGTACTGGTAGTAAACAAGAACATGTTGATATTGATGTAGCCAAGCCTTTTATTGTTTATTTAGCAGGTGAAGATAATGGAAATGGGGTTCAAGAGTATACAAGAAATGATGCTAATCTTATTTTAGTTATTAATCCTTATACGCATAAAATTTTACTTGTTAATACTCCTAGAGATTATTTATTACCTTTATGGAATCAAAATGATAAAATGGATAAATTAACTCATTTTGGTTATTATGGTACTAGTACTTCTATACGTGCTATGGAATCTTTATATGATATTAAAGTTGATTCTTATGTAAGAATTTGTTATGAAGCTGTAGTTAATTTGGTTAATTCTGTAGGTGGTATTGATATATATAGTGATACTGCATTTGTTACTAGTCATGAACCAAGAGTTCGTGTAAAAAAAGGAATGAATCACTTTAATGGAATTCAAGCCCTTGCATTTAGTCAAGAAAGATATGCTTATGAAAGTGGAGATAGACATAGAGGTCAAAATCAACAAGCTGTATTATCAGCAGTTATAAAGAAAATTAGTACTAATAAAACTTATTTATTAAAATATCCTGATATTATTGACTCAGTAAGTGATTATTTTGTAACTAATATTTCAATGGGAGATGTTCAAGAATTAATTAAATCTCAACTTAATACGTTGACTTCTTGGGATGTTGAAAGTATAAGTGTTGATGGTACTGGAGATATGCAATATACTTTTTCAATTCCTAAAGAAAAGAAGTATGTTATGATTCCTAATAATGATTCTGTTAAAAAAGCTAAAGAAAAAATAAATGCAGTTTTAAAGGATGCATAAAATGATTTTTGTTACGTTAGGAACTCAAGATAAGTCTTTTGAAAGATTACTTAATGATATTCAAAAGCAAATCGATTTAGAAAACATTAAGGAAAAAGTTGTTGTTCAAGCTGGTTTTACTAAATTTGATAGTAAAGATATGGAAATATTTGATTTAATTTCTATGGATGAATTTGATAGATTAATGAATGAATGTGACTTACTGATTACTCATGGGGGAGTTGGGAGCATCATTAGTGGTTTAAAGAAAAATAAAAAAGTTATTGCGGTGGCAAGACTTGCTAAATATAAAGAACATATGAATGATCATCAAAAACAGATTGTAGATAATTTTAGTGAAGCGGGTTATATATTAAAATATGATGAAAATGATGATTTAAAAGAAATACTAGATAAAATTAAAACTTTTAAACCCAAAAAATATGTCTCAAATACAGATAATATGATTAAATTAGTTACAGAAAAAATTGATGAACTAGTTGGGAAATAATTATTTAATTGTCCGTTTGAAAAGTAGGTGATAGCATGAATAGTACTTCAAGAAAGAAAAATGTAATTAAAAATATGTTTGTAGGTACTATTTTTCAAATTATAAGTTTATTAATGGGATTTGTTAATAGAACTTTCTTTATTAAATTATTAAGTGAAGAGTACTTAGGTGTTAATACATTATTTACTAATATATTAACTATTTTATCTTTTGCTGAATTGGGTATTGGAAATGCTATTGTATTTAATTTGTACAAACCTTTGGCAGAAGATGATAAGAAACAGGTTAATTTATTATTAAAATTTTATCGTAATACTTATTCTTTAATTGGGATAATTATGTTAGTGGCTGGTCTTATTTTAATACCATTTATACCAGATTTAATTGAGACTATGCCAAATATTAGAGAAAATATTTATGTTATTTATGTACTTTTCTTGCTTGATACAGTGGTGTCTTATTTCTTTACTTATAGAACTGCCATTATTCAAGCTGATCAAAAAAACTATGTTGTTGTTAAAACTGTTCAATCTTTTAAAATAGGTCAAATTATATTACAAATAATATTATTATATTTAACCCATAATTATTATTTATATGTAATTTTGCAATTAGGTTGTACAATATGTACATTTAGTTATTTGGCATATAAATCTAAAAAGATGTTTCCATACACAGTTAAGATGCCAGAAGAAAGCTTACCTAAAAAGACAAGTAAATCAATATTTAATAATGTTAAAGCATTATTTGTTTATAAAATAAGTTCTGTTATTTTAAATGGTACGGATAGTATTATTATTTCTAAGTATTTAGGATTGACAGTACTTGGTTTATATTCTAATTATTTACTTATTGTTAGTGCAATTACTCAAGTTCTTAGTCAAGTTTTTAATGCTTTTACGGCTAGTGTAGGTAATTTAATTGCCGTAGATCATGAGGGAAGAAGTAAAAAGGTATTTGATCAATTATTTTATTTTACAACTTTTGTATATTGTATTTTTGCAATTTGTTTGTATTTGCTATTTAATGATTTTATAACTATATGGTTAGGTGAAAAATATTTATTATCTAATATGGTGGTATTTTCAATAGTATTACATTTTTATGTTAATGGAACTCAATTTGCAGCATTTACATATAGACAAACTAGTGGATTATTTATGCAATATAGATGGAGTCCAGTAGTAGCGTCTGTTCTTAATATAGTTTTATCTATTGTATGGGCTAAAAGTATGGGACTTGCTGGGGTATTCTTTGCAACTAGTGTATCTAGAATAGTTACGGCCGGATGGATTGATCCATTAATTATATATAAAAATGTATTTAAAGAAAAAGTAAGTAACTATTACTTAAAATATATATTTAGATTTATAAAAATAATGTGTTTTGGGGTAATATGTTATTATGCTTCTAAATTTATTGTAGTAACCAATATTTTAACTTTTATTTTAAAAGGATTATTTATTAGTATATTAAGTGCTTTATTATATTTATTAACAAGTTCATATGAATATGAATTTAAAGAATTAAAAAGTATTGGTTTAAATTTAATTAAAAGAAAATGAGGAAAATATGGAAGCTAAAGATTTAAAAAAACTACAAGAATATCAAATGATTATAATGGATGAGTTTGTAAAATTTTGTAACGAAAATAATATAGAATATTTTCTTTTAGGAGGTTCAACTTTAGGTGCCGTTAGACATAATGGTTTTATTCCTTGGGATGATGATATGGATGTTGGACTTATGAGAAAAGATTATGAGTTATTTTTAGAAAAATATGTTGATAATGATAAATTTTATTTACAAGCTATTGAAAGAGATAAAAATTACTGGAATATGTATGCAAAATTAAGAATGAGAAATACTTTGATGGAAGAAGAAAGATTAAAAAATTTGAATCTTCCTAAAGAAATATTTATAGATATTTTTCCTGTAGATAATGTTCCAAGTGGTGGCTATAATAAAATTAAGATAAAAGCGAATTTGGTTAAAATTTTAAAGATGAGTTTATTAGTAAAATATAAAGTTGCTAAATTGTATGAATGTAATTTTAAAGTAATTACGAAGATATGTTCATGGCTTCCTAAAGGCTTGATTTATAAGATAACTAAAAATATTATGATGAGTCATAAAGATGATAATTCAGAATATACCGTTATGTATTTAAGTGAATATGCTATTAAAAAAGGTTATTTTCCTAGAAGTATTTATTTTCCTACAAAAGATTGCAAGTTTGAAAATAGAGTTTATAAAATACCTTTTGATAGTGATTTTTACTTGAAAAGTACTTATGGAGATTATATGACTTTACCTAAAGAAGAAGATAGAATATCACATGGAGTTGTTAGGGTATCTTTTAATACAAAGGAGAATGTGAATGATTAAAGTCGCGTTTTTAACAAAGAATTTAGATATTGGGGGAATTGAAAGAGCTATTTTAAATTATTTAAACTATATGGATAAATTAAAATATGAGATTACTTTATTTTTGGATGAAGGTGAAGGTATTTATTTAAATGAAGTACCTAAAGATGTTAAAGTCATAAATTTAAATATGTGTAAAAGAAGCAATTTATTGTGGAGAAAAATAGTTAATTTCTTTAAATTAGGTTATTATTCGTTAAAATATTATCATAAATTTGATTTTTCTGCTTCTTTTACAACAACTATAAAGTCTAATACTATTTTAGCTAAGAGATTTTCTTCTAATAATGCGATTTGGTATCACGGAGAATATTGGAATACCGATGAAGAAGCTAAACGCTTTATTAAATATTCAAATTCTTTAAAATATAAAAATGTAGTTTTTGTTTCGAATTATATTAAAGATAAATATGTTAATTTTACTCATAGTAAACAGAATTTGTTTGTTATTAATAATCCAATTGATCATTTAAAAATGATTAAAAATAGTCAGGAAGATTTAGGTTTAAAGAGAGAAAGATTTACTTTTTTAAATGTTGGTAGGCATGAAGAAAAAGCAAAGAATTTGACTGCTTTATTAAATGTAACTGATAGATTATTAAAAGATGGATATGATTTTGATTTATGGATGGTTGGTAGTGGACCTGATAGTGATTTATATAAAAGCATAATTAGTAGATTACAAATTGAGGATCATGTTAAGATGTTTGGTAAGCAAAGTAATGTTTATCCTTTTTATAAAATGGCTGATGCTTTTGTATTAACTAGTGTTACGGAAGGTAATCCAGTTGTATATTTAGAAGCTAAAGTTATGAATTTACCTATTATATCAACTGATGTAAGTGATGCTAAGGTTGAATTAGATGGTTATGGAATTGTTTGTGATGTTAATGAAGACGCTATATATGAAGCTATGAAACAATTTTTAAATAAAAAATATAAAATTGAAAATCCGTTTGATCCAGTTATCTATAATAGAGAAGTTTTAAATAAATTATATGAGGTTATTGGATTATGAGTAAGGTTAGTATTATTGTTCCTGTTTATAATACTAAAGATTATATTTTAAGATGTGTTGATTCTTTGATTAATCAAACTTATAAAGATATTGAAATTATTTTAGTTAATGATGGTAGCTTAGATAATTCAATTGAACTTGTTAATGAAAAATATGATGATGATAGAATTATAATTGTTAATCAAGAAAATATGGGTTCAGGTCAAGCAAGAAATAATGGAATTAAGAAAGCAACTGGAGATTATTTATTTTTTGTTGATAGTGATGATTTTATTGATAAAAATACAATTATGATCATGATGAATAAAATGGTTAGTGATAAGGTTAATTTAGTCATTTGTGATTATTATAAGTATTTTGATAATCAAAATAAAACACATATTAATAATATTCCTAATTATGATTCTAATAATGATAAGCAATCAGTTATAGGAATGCCGGGAGCAGTATGCAAATTATTTAAAAAAGAGATTTTTGATAAGTATGATATTAATTTTTTGCCTGGAGTTTACTTTGAAGACAATGCAATAATCCCTTTTGTTTGTGCAGTATCTGGTAAGTATGCTTATGTTAATAAACCATTATATTATTATTATCAAAGAGAAGGATCTGCTTTAAATAAGATTGAATACAATGAAGGTTATGAAGCTATTTTTGATTCATTAAATTATTTATATGATAAATTTGATAAATATGATATTATTAATAAGTATAATCAAGAATTAGAGTATATATTTATAGAGTATTTATTACATGCTTCAAATTTAAGATTTTTGAAATTCAATAAATTAGATAATATAAAAAGAGTTTCTAGAATTATGAAAGAAAAATATCCTAATTATAAAAATAATAAATATTTTAAAATGGAGAATATTAAATATAGAATAGTTTGTAATTTGTTCTATAAAAATAAAATAAAATTACTTAAACTGATTTTAAAATAACAAGAGGTGTTTTTTATGAAAAAAAATAATAAAATATTAAGTTATGTTTTTGTTATCTTTATGATAATGCAACCATTGTTTGATATTTTTTATTTATATGATGATAATTTAATTGCTATGTTTAAATTTTCACCAGCTACAATTATTAGAATGGGAATAATGAGCTTATTATTTTTGTTTACTTTTTTGTATTGGAAAGATAAACAAAAATGGAAATATTTTATTGCTTTTTGTGTAATATACCTTTTATATACTATATTTCATCAGATTAATGTAATGAATTTTGATGTTCCTTTTGATAATTTTAATCATTATTCAACTTTGAAAGAATTATTTTATGTTATAAGAATGATTTGTCCATTATTAATGATATTTGTAACTTATGAAAATGACATTAGAAGAGAATATTTAAAGAAAATTATTATTTATGTTTCATTAATTTTTTCTACTATTATGGTTGGAACAAATATTCTTGGTATTGCACTTGGTAGTTATGATGGTGGCACAGAAATAATTGAAAAAACAATATTAGATTGGTTTAATCCAAATATATATAATGAAGTAAGTTATACTAAAATAGCTTCTAAAGGAATATTTCATATGGCTAATCAGGTTAGTGCTACTTTAATATCTTTACTTCCAATGGTTATTTATTACTTTTTTAAAGAAAAGAAAGCATTATATGGTTTAACTTATTTTTTAATGTTGTTATCAATGCTTATGATAGGAACTAGAGTAGCTGGATATGGTTGGATTATAGTTAGTCTTTTTATGTTATTAGCTTATTTATTTTTTGTTTTTATTAAAAAAGAATATAAATTTGATTTAAAAATAACAATTATATTTTTAGTTTTAACTGGAATTAATGGTTTTATTTTACCTTATTCACCAGTTATGAATAGGCATTATATTGAAGAAAATGCAAATATAATAAAAGAAAATCAAGGAAAAGAAGATGTTAAAAAATATATTAAAGAGTTTGAAGAATTTTTAAAAATAAGTGAAGATGAAGATGCTATTTATGATAAAAAGATTGAATTTTTAGCTAATATGAAAAATGTTTATGGATTTGATCCAGAATATTTTACAGATATTTATCCTTATGAACAAGATCCTGATTTTTGGTTAAAGTTGGCTAAAATGGATTATGTTAATAGAGCTAATCATCGAAATTTAAAGACTCATATTACACATAGAGTTATTGATCTTAATGATAATAAGATGGATTATGTTTTAGGGATAGGATTTAGTAGATTAAGAAATGTACCATGTTATATGGAAAATGATATTTATGTTCATATATATTCAATAGGAATAGTTGGTATATTAGTATTTATTGTTCCTTATTTTGTTATTTTAATGTATGGAGTATATTCTGTATTTAGAGATTATAAGAATAAATTTACTTTTTTAAATATATCTTTATTATTTAGTATAGCTTTAACTTTTGTAGCGGGTATATTTAGTGGAAATGTATTTGATGAGTGGATATGTACATTATTTTTAGGATTTATGTGTGGATGTTTACTTCTTAATTTAAAGAAAAAGGAATCTTAAAATTTGAAGATTCTTTTTATTTGACAAAATAGTTATTAACATCTAAAATTAAAGAGATTTATTTAAGGAGGCATTATGATTTGTTTAGTAACAGGTTCTTCAAGAGGTCTAGGTAAAGAGATTATTAAGAAATTTGCAAGAGAAGGTTTTGAAGTAATTATTAATTATAATAAAAGTGAAAAGGATGCTTATAAGTTAGCAGATGAAATTGGTAGTAAAGCTAGAGTTATAAAATGTGATATTTCCAATGAAGAGGAAGTTAGAGATATGTTTGATCAGATTGATCATTTAGATGTTTTGATTAATAATGCGGCTATTGCAGATGATAAAGATCCTTTAGAGAAAAGTGCTTTAGAATTTAATAGGGTATTACATACTAATTTAACAGGTACTTTTTTAGTTACTAAATATGCGATAGAGAAGATGGGTAATGGTAGTATTGTTAATATATCTTCTACGAATGGGATTGATACTTACTATCCAGAAAGTATTGATTATGATGCTTCTAAAGCTGGTATTATTTCTTTAACTCATAATTTTGCTAAATATTTAAGTGATATTAGAGTTAATTGTATTTGTCCTGATTGGATTGATACAGAAATGAATAAAGATATGGATGAGATTTATAAAGCTAAGATTAATTTTATTAAACCTGATGTTTTGGCATCTTTAGTTTATAAAGTAGCAATGAATAATGGGATTAATGATCAAATTATTAAAGTAGGTGACAATAGTGTTAGATAATTTAGTTAAAGAGGTTGAACTTTCTTTAAGTGATGATTTTAAGAATTTAGATGATTTATGTTTATTTAATAGTAAAAGGGTATTAGATGCTTTTCATAAATATGGAGTTACGGCAGGGGATTTTAATGGTACTTCTGGTTATGGTTATGGTGATATTGGTCGTGATAAGATTGAGAAGATTTATGCTGAGGTTTTAGGTTGTGAAAGGGCTTTGGTTAGAAATCAATTTATTAGTGGGACTCATGCTTTGACGGTAGCTTTTTTTGGTATTTTAAGACCTGGTGATACTTTACTTAGTATTAGTGGTCTTCCATATGATACTTTACATAAGGTTATTGGTATTTCTGATAATGATAGTTCTTTAAAGGCTTTTAATATTGATTTTAAGTGTATTTCTTTAGCGGATAATGATTTTGATTATGATTTAATAAAGAGGTCTTTAAATGGGATTAAAATGGTTCATATTCAAAGGTCTATTGGTTATGGTAATAGGGATACTTTAAGTGTTAGTAAAGTTAATAATGTTATTAAATTCATTAAGGATATTAATAAAGATATTATTATTATGGTTGATAATTGTTATTGTGAATTATGCGGTTATGATAATATTAATGCTGATTTATTAGTTGGTTCTTTAATTAAAAATTTAGGGGCTGGTATATGTAATAATGGGGCTTATATTGCTGGTAAAGAAAAATATGTTTCTTTATGTGCAGAAAGATTAACTAGTCCTGGTTTAGGTAGTGAAGTAGGTCCTAGTTTAGGTCAGAATAAATATTTTTTACTTGGTTTATATATGGCTCCTAGGGTTGTAGTATCAGCTTTAAAGGTTAAATTATTTACTAAATGTTTATTAGAAAAGTTAGGCTATAGTTGTATTAATACTTCTATAGATGATATTGTTTTAGGAATTGTTTTTAATGATAGGGAAAAGTTAATTAAATATGTTAGAGGTATTCAAGCAAATAGTGCTATTGATGCTAATTTTACACCAATGCCTAGTGAAATGCCTGGATATGATTCTGATATTATTATGGCTAGTGGTTCTTTTACAGATGGCTCTAGCATAGAATTATCTTGTGATGCCCCTTTAAGAGAACCTTATATTGCTTATCAACAAGGATCTCTTACTTATGAGTATGGTAAAATTGGTGTAGTAAATGCTATTAAGGATATGTTAAAATAAGATAGGTGATAAATAAATGACAGATAAATTAGTTAAATGGATAGTTGGTATTTTTGGAACTACTGCAAGTGGTATGCTTGGTAAATATTTAATTATATTTTTAATTTCTATTTTACCGATATTAGAATTACGTGGTGGTTTAATAGCAGCTGCTTTACTTGGAGTACCACCAGTTGCTGCTTACATTATTTGTATGGTAGGGAATATGATTCCAATACCTTTAATTTTATGGTTTTTAGATTATGTTTTTGATTTTATGAAGAAACATAATATTTTAAAGAAATTGGTTTTATTTTGTGAAAGAAAAAGTAATGAAAAGAAAGACTCTATAGAAAAATATGGTTTTTGGGGTTTAGTTTTATTTGTAGGAGTACCTTTACCAGGGACAGGTGCTTGGACTGGTTGTTTAATAGCAACTATGCTTAGAATGAATAAAAAGAAAGCTTTTTTAGCAACTTTTTTAGGAGTTTTAATGGCAAGTATTATTATGATGCTTGTATCTTATGGAGTACTTGCAAATATTTTTTAAATAGAATATAATATAGTACTATGAAAAAGAAAATTAAATTTGAAGATATTATTGCTTTTATGGCAGCTGTTTTTGTTATATGTGCTTTTTATGCTATATCTGCAACATTAAAAAATAAAAAAAGTAAAGAAGAAGTAGTTTTAGCTGAGGAAAATATCCCCACAACTACTACAACTGTTACTACAACAAAAGCACCAGAAATTATTTGGGATGGATTGACTTTAGAAGAATTAACTGAAAGACTAGATAAAAATTTATATGATACAATGGGTGGAATGGGTATTCATTTTGCTAATTATACTAAGGAAACAGGATTAGATCCTTATTTAGCTGTATCAATAGTTAACTTAGAGACAGGTTGTAAATGGGGTTGTTCTTATTTAGCTAAAAATTGTAATAATATTGGCGGACTTAAAGGTAAACCTTCTTGTAAGGGTGGCTCTTATATGAAGTTTGATTCTTTAGAAGAGGGGATTAGAGGTTATTTAGATATTATTTATAATAATTATTGGCAAAAGGGGTTAACTACTCCAGAGTTAATGAATCCTAAGTATGCGACTAGTAATACTTGGGCTGAAAAGGTTAATAGATATTATGAAACAATTAAGGCATCTTAATTGTTTTTTTGTGCTTGAAATGATATTATTATGCTAGGTGAATAGTATGAAGTACAGATGTAAAACATGTGGTTTTATTCATGAAGGAGAATTAAATGATGGATATTATTGTCCTTATTGTTTAGGCTCTTTATTTGATTTTGAATTAATTGAACAAGAAGAGAAAAAATATAATAGAGTTAATATAAGTGAAGATAATCATTGTATTTATAGAATAGAAGATAAATGTATTAATTGTGGGGCATGCTCTAGGACTTGTCAAAATAAAGTTAATATTAAATATGATAGTAATAAATGTAATGGAGTATGTATTGGATGTGGACAATGTATTTTAAGTTGTCCGGTTGGAGCTTTAACTGCTAAATATGATTATAATAAAATTCTTGAATATATTAATGATCCTGAATATATTGTAGCAGTAATGACTAGTCCCGCTGTTAGAGTTGGGATAGGTGATGCTTTTGGATATGATGCTGGTTATTTTTTGGAAGGGAAAATGGTTGCAGCTTTAAAGACTTTAGGTTTTGATTATGTTTTTGATACAACTTTTGGAGCAGATTTAACTAGTATGGAAGAAGCTCATGAATTAAAATTAAGAATAGATAAAAATAAAAAGGGAATGTTTACTAGTTGCTGTCCTTCTTGGGTTAAGTATGCATCTATTTATCATCCAGATCTTTTAAAAGATGTATCTAGTTGTGATAGTCCAATTGGAATGGAAAGCACTATTATTAAAAAGTATTTTGCTAAGAATGAAGATATTGATTTAAGTAAATTTATTTTGGTTGCATTAACTCCTTGTACATCTAAAAAAGAGGAAATAATTAATGGTAATTGTGATTACGTTTTAACTACGAGTGAACTTGCTTTAATGTTAAGAGAAAATAATGTTGATTTTAAAACTTTAGAAGATGAAGAATTTGATTCGATTGTTGGTTCTAGTTCCGGGACGATATTTGGGGCTAGTGGAGGAGTAGTTTTATCAGTTTTAAGAGTTTTATATTATTATGAAACTGATAAAGATTTAACTAATGATTTAATTCTTATTAGTGATAAAGATTATTATAAAGAAATTAAAGTTAAGATTAATTCTAAAATTATTAAGTGTGCGTCGGTTAGTACTATGGGTAATTTAGAAAAATTACTTAAAATTAAAGATGAATTTGATTTAATAGAAGTTATGAATTGTGATGGTGGTTGTATTTCTGGTGGGGGACAAATTTTAATGCCTATTGTGGATATGCAAAGAATTAAAGAAGAAAGAAGTAAATCATTGCAAAAGAAAGATTATAAACCTTTAATTAAATATCCTTATAAGAATGAGTATATAAAAGATTTATATGAGGAATTTTTAATGGAACCTGGTAGTGATATTTCAAGGAAATTATTACATGTTAAACACAAAAATTTAAGTGAAATTTTAACAAATAAAAAAGAAACTAATTGAATTGCTTAGTTTCTTTTTTAGCTAAAGTTAATATTTTTTGCTTTTGCGTTTCTGTTTCTTTTTTAAATTCTTTAAATAAATTTTCGTTTTGATTTACTATTTGAGTAGCACTGATTATTATTTTATTTACTTCTTCTTCTGATATTTGTGATGATATACTAGCTTCATGATAAGTAGCTAATTTATGAAATATATCTTCTAAGTCATCACCAGCTATTATAGCAGCATATGGTTTAAAATGGGCAATAAATCTTTGACCATTTGGTAAATATGTTTGTAGATCAGTTGAATTAATAAATCTTAAAAAATGTTTATTTGTTGAATCGTAACCATATTTAATTCCATTTATAGTTATAATATTTAGAACGTGATCAAGTTCTTTATTTTGTCTTTGATATTGAGTTCTAAAAGTATTGCAGTAAAACTTTTCAGTTGGGAATTCTAATTTTTTTAAAGTATCTTGAATAAATGATGTTGAGTTACGACAAACACCTTTACCAGAGATTACATTAATTCCACTGGTATAACATAATATATCACTAACGCTTTCATCATATTTATAGTCTTTAATTGAACAGAAACCACGATAAATAATTCTTTGTAAAACAATTGCATAATATAAGGGATTTCTAGGGAGATTTAATTCTTGTAGAAGTTCAGTTAACATTCTTATATAAATACGATAATTTTTGATAGTTTCTGGAAAATATGTTTCTTCTTTAACTTCATTTATTTTATATCTATGTCCTAGTGAAAGGGCTTTTTGAATTTGAACTTCGTCAGGTTGTGGACCAATATAGTATTTATCATTTGGCTTAGGTAATAAACTTTTCATAAAATCCCCCTTAGTGGTCTGCTATTATACTATATTTTGGAACAAAAGAAAAGAGACTAAAGTCTCTATAGAATATCGTCTTCAAAACCTAGGGTATTTTTAGCAACATAAATAGGGCGTGATTTAATTTCTAAATACATTTTGGAAATATATTCACCAACTATTCCAGTGGCTAGTAAGTTTAAACCACCTAGAAATAACATTACGCATATAAGTGATGGATAACCAGGAACATCTCCGCCAGCTATTAAAGTTTTAATTAAAATTATAATTAAATAGATAAATGATATAAAAGATATTAAAGTACCAACTACAGTGGCTATCTTAAGTGGTTTAACACTAAAATTAACAATTCCATTCCAAGCATATTTAAATGAATTTTTTAAATTGAAATTTGATTTACCAGAATGTCTATCTTCAACAGTGTATTCCATATATTTAGTTTTATAACCGACCCAAGAGAAGATTCCTTTTGAGAAACGATTGTTTTCTTTTAAAGATAAAATTGATTCTACAACTGAATGTCTAAACATTCTAAAATCTGAAGCACCATTTTCAAAATGAGTATCACTTAATTTATTCATGAAATTGTAAAACATGCTTTTAAGGATTTTAACTATTCCACTTTCTTTTTTTCTAGATTTATTAATCATTGATATTTGGTCATAATCTTTATTTTTTTCTAAGAAGTTTAACATTTCTAAAAGATATTTAGGATTTTGTTGTAGGTCACCATCAATGATAACAGCATATTCAGCATTTGAATGACTTAATCCGGCATACATAGCAGCGTCTTTACCAAAATTTCTAGAAAAATTTATTACTTTGACGTGTTTAGGATCTAATTTATATATATCATTTAATTTTTCGATTGTTTTGTCTTTTGAACCATCATTAACAAATATTAGGTTATATTTTAGTTCTCTTAATGCTTCGCTTAATTTTTCATGCATTAAGGTTATATTTCCTTCTTCATTATAGCAAGGTATGATTACATCTAACTTCATTATTTCACCTCAAGAACATTATAACATTATTTTAATTTATAAAAAAGTAGACTTATCTTCATATTTACAATATAATTAAATTAGGTGAGTAATATGAATACTTTAGATAATAAAAAGGCTTTGAATTTGCTTACGATTGGTTTTGTTGTTTCTTTATTTTTTAGTATTCCGGGGTTAATTATTTCTATTATGGCAATTATTAAAGCAAAGAAAAATAATATTAAGGATATTACTTTGGGAATAATAGGGGTTATCCTTTCAATATTAAAGTTATTATTAATTCCTATTATGGTTTTAATTGTTATGAATTTTGGTAATTATAAGGATATTATTAAAAATGATTATGATGGTACTTGTGGTTCTAACATGGATTGTACTTGTAATGAATTTGATGAGTATTGTAAATGTATTAAATGTTATGATGATAATTGTCGTTATAAATTGACAATTACTTGTCCAAATAAAGAAAGAAATGTTTTTTAAAGAGAGTTTGAATACTTTCTTTATTTTTTTATAAAAACCTTTAAAAATGGCAAAAAAAGGGTTGCTTTTCATATATTTTATTGGTATAATTTACCTTGGTTTGACTGGCTTAGATGTGCGAGGTTGCTGATACACTAGGTGAAGTTGTTAAAATAAAACCTAAAATATCAGGTAAATTTGCTACGGAGCTATGTTTATACATGATATGAACGAAAGGAGATATGTAAATGTCAAAGATAAGAATCAAACTAAAAGCATACGATCATAGAGTACTTGATAGTGCTGCTGCTAAGATTGTTGAAACTGTTAAAAG
>CAKOIQ010000018.1 GCA_934086935.1 uncultured Bacilli bacterium | reverse complement strand
GATATAAAATCCATCTACGAACCAACACTACTATAATGCTTAAGTCCTAATTTAAAAAGAAATATTGCTGGAATTAAGTATAAAACCACAATTAAAGGAGAAAATACATAAAATAAATTATCACTTTTAGAAGTTAAATATAATAAAGGATAATAATTTACAAAACCAAAAGGTATAATATAAGTAAAAAATATTACAAAACCTCTTTTATAAATTCCTATCGGATACTGAGCAACATGTTTACCACCATTCGTAAAAATATTTTTGATTTCTAAATTCTGAACAGTCACAAAACAATAAGAATCAGTAAGTAAAAAGATTGAAAAGAAAATAACAATTGAACTAATCATCATTAAAATCAAAACTATAACTTTATAAATATCCCAGCTAATATTAATTTTAACCAAGGATAATCCTACTATAAATAAAGATTGAATAATTTTACTAGTTCTTCCAATATCCATTTTTGAAACCATAACTTGTTCTAATACACCTCTAGGTCTTAATAAAAATCTATCTAAAGAACCACTTATAATATAATCTTCAAAAGTATCAACTCCTCTAAAAAAAGTTTCATTAAAAGAAAATCCAAATTGAATAATTCCAAAACAAAGCATTACTTCATATAAAGAAAATCCTCTAATATTATTAAACTTACTAAATAAAGCTAGTATTATAAAATAATAAGAAAAAAAGATAAATATATAACTAATAAAAGCTAATATAAAAGATACTTTATAAGATAATTCAGATTTAATCGTATTCTTTAAGTTAGTTATAAATAACTTAACCACCCTGAATCACCGCCTTTTTAAGAGCTAAATTAGATAAAAAGACATTAATAACATTAGTTATCACAATCCACATTAAAGATAAACATATAAGCTTAAAAACACCATTAAGAGCGATATCACCAGAAAACAATCTAAAAGGAAAATCACTAATAAACCTAAAAGGTAAAACATTAGCTATCTTACGTAAAAAAGACGGAAAGAAAGGTAAAGGAACAATCATTCCCATAAACGTTTCAGCAATAACTCCATAAATATTAACAATACCCTTAGAATCAATTGTAAACATCATAACAATATGAATAAACATACTAAGAGCACTAACTAATAAACAAGAAAGTAATAAACTAATAATAAATACTAAAATAACCCTAATACTAGGAAAAGTAAGCTTTAAAGGATCTGGAAGTAAAGAAGCTACTATTATTAATGGGCCACACCTTAAACTAGCATTAACTACCTTTTTAGCTATCATCTTAATATAAAACTTTAAATAAAAATTTTGAGGCCTAACTAGTTCATAAGCTAAATTACCATTCTTAATCATTTTCATCAAACTTTGATCTTTTTCATAAGGATAAGTTAAAGCAAAAAAAGCTTGAGATATCCACAAATAATTAACTAAATTTGGAAAATTCATTGGTAATGAAGAACTACTATTAGATTCATAAAAAGCTAAATAAACCATTAAATAAATAAAACCAAAAAATAATTGAGTAAAAAATCCAGAAATAGCTGCTGCTCTATATTGTAAAGCAGTAATAACTCTTAATCTAAAATAATTTACATAAGCTCTCATATTTCATAATCATGATATAACTTTAATATTACATCATCTATACTTTCATTTTTAATATCAATATCATTAATTACATATTTTAAAGATAAATTATTTAACAATTTAGATAACGATAATACATTAGAATCAATAATAAAACTATATCCATTAATATTCTTACTCTTCTTAATAATACCCTTTAATCTAATCTTATCAATTTTTTCATTAGTACTTACTAGAACTTCTTTATAACTTCCATATTTCTTTTTTAAATTACTAAGGGTTCCATCATATAATAATTCACCCTTACCTATAAGAATAATTCTTTTTGCAAGCGCTTCTATATCTGTCATATCATGAGTAGTTAAAATAACAGTAGTTTTATGATTTTTATTTAATTTTTTAATAAAATCTCTAACTATCTTCTTACTTTCTGCATCTAACCCAATTGTTGGTTCATCTAGAAATAATATTTTAGGTTTATGAAGTAAGGAAGCTGCTATTTCACACCTCATACGTTGACCTAAACTTAAACTTCTTACTGGTTGTTTCATTACTTCTTGTATGTTTAAAAGATTTACAAGTTCGGTCTTAGTTTTTTGATACTCTTTATCACTTAAATCATATATATCTTTAAGTAAATCAAAAGTATCTTCAGCAGGAATATCCCAGGATAATTGACTTCTTTGACCAAAGACAACACCTATATTAGAAACATATTTTTTTCTATCCTTAAAAGGATCTAAACCATTAACTCTAATGTTTCCAGCGGTTGGTAACAATATACCACTAAGCATCTTTATAGTAGTACTTTTTCCTGCCCCATTCGGACCAATATAACCAACAATTTCGCCTTTCTCAATTGAAAATGATACATTCTTAACAGCGTCTATATATGTATATTCTCTCTTGAAAAAAGATTTTAAAGCTGCTTTTAATCCACTATTACGTTTCGCAACTTTAAAAGTTTTACTAATGCAATCTACATTAATGAACGACATTTATAACTCCTTTCTAAACAACGCAAAAAACCACATATAAAATATGTAGTACCCTATTTTAAAAAATAAGATTAATTGCAAAATGTCACCACCATTATATTAAGTAAATTTAAAGTTGTCAATAAATAAATAAAATTAAAGACATAAAAAAAGTAAAGAAATAATACTTTACTCTTTTAATATAAGCAGTTGCCTGGTGTTCTAGGATAAGGAATAACATCTCTAATATTTTCAATACCTGTTAAGTACATAATTAATCTTTCAAATCCCATACCGAATCCAGAATGTACACATCCACCAAATCTTCTTAAATTTATATACCAATCAATTAAAGATTCATCTGTACCAGTTTCTTTCATTCTTTCTAAAAGAACATCTAATTTTTCTTCCCTTTGAGAACCACCAATTAACTCACCAGCTCCAGGAACCTCTAAGTCAACTCCTGCAACTGTTTTACCATCTTCATTAAGTTTCATATAATAAGCTTTAATATCTTTAGGCCAATTTTTAACAAATACTGGACCATTAAAATGCGCAGTCAACCATTTTTCATGTTCTTTAGCTATATCATCATCATAGTCAGGAGTAAATTCCCATTTTTCTCCACTATTCTTAAGTAAATCAATTACATCCTTATGATCAATTCTAACAAATTTACTATTAATAACCTTTTCTAATTTTTCTTTCAAACCAGGTTCAACAAACTTATCAAAGAAATTTATTTCATCTGGACAGTTCTCTAATACATATTTAACAATATATTTTAAGAAATCTTCTTCAATATCCATTAAATCATTAATATCTGCAAATGCGATTTCTGGCTCAATCATCCAGAATTCATTAGCATGAGTCTTAGTATTAGAGTTTTCTGTTCTAAATGTTGGTCCGAAAGTATAAATTTTGCTAAATGCTAAAGCAAATGTTTCCCCATGTAATTGTCCAGAACCAGTAATAAATGTTTTCTTATTAAATAAATCTTTACTAAAATCAACTTTTCCATCTTCAGTTTTAGGTAAATTATCAAAATCAAAAGTAGATACTTTAAACATTTGATCAGAGCCTTCACAATCTGCAGTAGTTAATAAAGGTGTATGAACATAAATATAATTTCTTTCTTGAAAATATTTATGAATTGCGTAAGCAGCTACACTTCTAACTCTAAATACAGCTTGAAAAGTATTACTTCTAGGTCTTAAATAAGCAATACTTCTTAAAAACTCCATACTATGTTTCTTAGGTTGTAATGGATAGTCTTCAGAACAATCACCTAATAAAACAACAGAAGTAGCTTTTAATTCATAATCTTGACCCTTACCTTCAGAAGTAGAAAATAAACCGGTTACTTCAATACTAGAACCATTATGTATTTTTGTTATTTTATCAAAATCACCAAGTTCATTAGTATAAACAATTTGTATGTGTTTAAAACTAGTTCCATCAGAAAAATCAATAAAACCAAACTCTTTTTGTGGTCTATGATTTCTAATCCAACCTTTAACCTTTACTTCTTTTCCTAAAAATTCATCTTTACAAGCATATAAATCACTTAAAAGTACATAATCCATATAAATCATCCTTTCTAAAATAAAAAACAGTATTAAGTCCCAAAAAGGGACGAAATACTGTAAATTCCGCGGTACCACCCAGTTTATCTATAAATAGATCACCTTATTAGATTTAACGCATCTATACGTTTGTATTTACTATAATTTCAATACAACACTCAAAAGTGTTATTCAAGTTTTATCCCCTATCATCTTCCACCACCAATGACTCTCTTTAAGCTTCAAAAACCCTACTTCTCTCCATCAACGTTTTACAAGCGCTATTATAACACTGTTTTTTTTACTAGTCAATTTAATTATTATTTTCAGAATACATTAAATAATATGAATTTCCCAGTAAAACATTATCATAAAAGAAAGACTTTTTCTTCTTTTTCATTATTAACCATTTCAAGTTTAAAAGATATATTTTTATTTAGTAAACTATAGACATAACCAAGTAATATATTTATAACTAAAGACATTAAAATATATTTAATAGAAAACATCATATTTCCTTCAATATATTCACTTAAACTTAATGCAAATATTTTAATTTTTCTTATTTATTATTTCTATAATTTCTTTGCCATGAGACCTAATTTTAATCTCACTTATTAAACCATTAAGTTCTCGAATATTTTGAGGTTTGAATTTTATAATTTTCTCTAATTCGTCATTTGAAAAAACATAATAAGCAGGTATTTTCTTTTCTAGAGCTCTCCTCTTTCTAAATTCAATTAACTCATCTTTTAAATCAAGAAGATTAAATTTATTTTTATAATAATCATAATAGTCAATGTTCTCATTTACTGACATTTCAACATAACTAGCTGCAATTTTCTCCATCTGATCCTTACTATATAAAGAGTCATCCGGTTCCCTCTTATCTAAATCTGACTGAATTTTTCTTACTAAAGCATCTGCTCTAATTACTTTATTTTTGATATCTTTTGGAGCTCTGTAAGTATTTAAAACATTCTCCGGATTTGCAGCTACAACTAACACTCTTCGATAATAATCAAAATTATGTGAAGCTAATAATAACTTTAATTTACTAGAATTTGCTTGCCATATTTTTCTTACAACTTCTCTTTGAGCTTCAACTTGTCTAAGTGGAGAATACATTCCTTTTTTTACTTTTTGACCATTAGAAGAAAATTCACGAATAAAATCTCCTTTTTCATTTACTGTGATATTCCCATATAAATTTTTACACTCAATATAATATATAAAATCCATAGTAATAACTATATAGTCAATTTGAGCAGTTAAATCTTCATACTTTAACTTAATATCTCTAAGAACATACATGCCAATATTACTTTTACTTAATTGATAAGCAATTTCATTTTCACCGGCTAATCCACGTTTCACAACAAAAAGTTCACTATTAATTTCTTTGTTATTAGGATATTCTTTTTGAAGTTTAATTAAAGTATTATATTTATCTTGTAATTCACTAGAATCTTTATACATAATTGTATCTTTAAATCTCAAATTATTAATCAAATCACTAACTATACCCACAATTATCACCATAAAAATTATAACACACAACAATATATTTTTTATATATTCACTTCAAATTTAATATTATTAGAATTATTAATAGCAAATTCATTATAAAACTTTAGTAATGACCTTTGATGCTCCTTAACCCATTTTAATGCTACTTTAACTTTTTTTGTATTTTTAAAAGTTTTATCTTTTTTCATAATTGTTAATTCATCAATTCTTATACGCATTTCTTCACCTGCATACTCACAGTGAACATGTGGTTCAAATTGATGACGATCTTTTTCATTATTGTTTATATAAAATTTTATTCCCTGCATTTCACCTAAATAACGACCAATACCTGGACCATCTATCACAATATTAATTACATTATCAAATAAATGAAAAGCATCTTGTACATCTTTTAAAGTATAGTTTAACCATTTATAATGATAGTCATCATATTCTAATTGACTACTCAAATCAGCAGGAAGAATCTTATCCCAAGTATTAATTTTTAAATCTTCAACATATATTTGAAAATGATCAATATTATTTTTATCAACAATAGATTCAATTACATCTGGAAACATCCTATTAGAATCAAATTCATCATTTAAATTATCTATAACTCTAATATTACCTTCTACATCATAAATAGTAATTTTATAATTTATAGTCATTAAAGATCACCATGAATTCCTTTTCTTATTTTATTAAAATTACAATGTTTACATAACTCTTCACATTTTTTGTTATCCTTAAAACTATTAATCATATTCATATATCGTTTAGAATTAATAATATCATCAATATTATCTTTATATATATTACCAAGTTTAATTACCCCATTACTATCCAAGCAACAAGGAACAACAGTACCATCAACAAGTATCCCAATATGATCTCTTAAAGCATAACATGTGCCTACTTCATTATAAATATTATTATTTAAATCCGGCCATATAAATTCTTCATCGATATCTAAAAAGATATTTTCTTTAACCTTACATTTTTCTATCTTCTCAATATTAACCTTGAAATAATCATTTATATATTTAAGCATGTCATTACTATATTTATTTTTAGTCCAAAATCTTAAAGAAATATAAGTATATTTAGATAGTTCATTAATACTATTTAAAATGTTATTCATATACTTATTTAAGTCAATATTACCATTATAACTATGCAAAGAAATATTAATCTGTCTAATATTTTTATTATATTTAATTCTATTAATCAAATAACCATTAGTAGTTATATTAATCTTATATCTTTTAGAAGCTTCATCAATTAACTTATTAATATCAGGATGTAACAAAGGTTCTCCTAACACATGAAGATACAAGTATTCAGTGTAACCAGCTAATTTATCTAATATAGTTTTAAAACTTTCAAAAGAAATAAATTCATTTTTTCTTTTATTATGAGGACAAAACTCACAAGATAAATTACAATTATTAGTTATTTCAACATAAACTTTTTTATACATAAAATCACTTCACTTATTGAAATTATTATAACATGCAATTATAAAACTAATAAATATATTGATATAATAGGAGATTCATTTATGAAATGGTTTGAAAATTACTGTACTTTAGCAGCATTATATAGTTTTTTTACTAACAGAAGAGTTAGAATAACTGTTATAATAATAACTATTACTATTCTTAGTTATTGTTTTTATAAAAACTACCATGATATGTACGCTAATAGTGACATAACCTTAAAATATGAAACAAATACCGAAAATTTAACCAAAGAACAAGTTAGAAGTGTACTTGATTATTATTATGAAAAAATAAAAAGTCTTAATTAAAAGTATACATTAAAAAAGCAAAGAATATCAAATTAATTCTTTGCTTTTTAGATTGTATAATTTTTAGTGTATAATGTAAACATAAATTTTCTTCTTAACTATCTTAGTAATCTACTTCAATCTACCACTACATTGCCAAGATTTTAAAGCAGAAAAAAAATGAGAGCTTTCGCTCTCTTCAGGGGGGGGTGGATATTAGCATAAAAATCGATGGTACAAAACCCCGTAAAATCAACGTTTCTCAAGACTCCAAATTTAAAAAAATACAATTCTACCCATCAAAATACACTAAAATTGATGGGTGGCTGATGTGTAAAATGATAAAGAGAGGAATAAAAATGATAAGGAAAAATAGTTGTGGAAATATCACTGATGAAGAGTTTTTAAACATAATAATTTCATTTGACAAAAAGATGGATAAATATTTAATAAAATACATGTATGAATATGTAGCTCATTATTTAGCTGTAGGATATGAAATGAGTGCATTATGGGAATGTACTATAGAACAGCAAGTTAATTCAGCTTTAACTAGATTTACCGACCCATTACTTGATGGAATATTTAACTATGATAAATTAGATAAAATATTAAAAGATAAATATAAGTTAAAGATTATTGATAGAAAAACATCACAAATGGTTAAATTATAGAATATTAAAACTAGATGATTTTGATTCATCTAGTTCTTTTTTTATACTATTATACCGTTATCGGTATGATAAACATTTTTGATTAATTTACTTCTTCATAGTTACTATTATCTTCTACACATTTTTTTATTTCTTCTTTTGTTCTGTAATCACAAGAAAATATATTATTTCTTTCTAAAATTGGTAATCCGAAATGCATATCATATTCTTTGTTTTCATATTCATTAAAAAAACTAGTAATATCCAACTCTGGATTTGCAAAATTATCTTTTGGATCAAATTCTAATACAAATCCAAACGGATATGCATCAATCGTAGCTATTACTTTTACTTCAAAACCACCAATATATTGTGCCTGTATTCCATTATATCCTATTTTATATTGATTTAATAAAAACATAGATAACTTATACTTCTTCGAATCCAACCCTATTGCATCTTTATTTAATAGTAAATCTTTTATATGTTGATTTTGTTCTGTTATATTAGGACATATACTGCAAAACATCGATAACACCTGTTTTGCAAATAGAAGTGGTTTCATTCCTTTTATTTCAATTCCTGTTATATTGGTTTGATTTTTCTTGCATTTTTCAATTATCTCTGGAAATAGTTTGTTAATTGTATATGCAAATTTAATATATTCCGTTCCATAATAAGTACCTGTAAGATTATTACAACTACTACATAATGTATACATACCCATTCCCCGTTGCTTTGGTTTGTACTTCAAGCCTTCCATTTCCCACGGCATTCTACTGTCATCTGTTATTAGTTTAATAATTTCATCGTCCTCAATAGATTTTGCAGAATCCCAATTAAATGCCTTATATGGAGGAATATGTTCATATGTTAATTCAGTTTCTTTCTGACAAATATGGCATTTACCAACTCTTTTACTCACTATTATCACTTCCGTTTCTCAAGAGATTAATAATGCTAAAGTAATTCATACATAATATGTGATTTTTTAATGCTTGTTCACTACCAAATAAAAATTTTGAATTCGAATATTGTTGAAGAATATTATATTTAATTACCTCTCTTTTTGTAAGTTTTATTGTTTTATTTTCATCAGGTTTAATGCAGCATATTTTAAATTCATCTTTAGCTTGTTTCGCCTGCATAATTATTGATAATTTTGGATTTACAGGGAAACAAATATCATTAAAACCAAGTGAAAAATACATCATCGGATTATCTGAAATAATAAAATCAATGTCAGTATTATTAACACCAATATAAATATCATATGTATCAAAAAAAGATAATGATTTCCTATATACACTTGATAATGATAGTAGTTCTTTTATTTGATTTAGTTTTGCTATATCTTTTGACTCTAATTCAAGTGGATAGTCAACATTTTTAAGATTTAATTTTTCTAACCAAGACTTTGTCTGACTTGCAATATTTTCTAATCCATTTCTAAAACCTTTTGTTCTAACTGATTGAGCTCGCAGAAAAAGAAATAAATTTCTTAAAAATTCTTCATTATCTATCATTGAATGATCTTTTTCAAATTTATTAAGCAATACTGAAAATTTATCCTCTAATCTTGACAAAGCTTTTTCAATAAACTGTATATCTTCACACTCTTTTTCAAACACTTCATCAGGTATTTTATATATATCTTTATATATACTTAAATTTTCCCTTAAAACACTTAAATCTACATCATAAAAATAGTTATTACAACCTATTTTATTTATATTAGTTGGAAATAACTTATTTTCATCTAAATCAAACGCATAAATTTTATCTTTAGTTGCAAATCTTCTTAAATAAAATCTAGGAACATAATGCTCATTTTTAACCATTTTATCACCTAATAACATTTTACCACACATTTACATTTAACTATAAATTGATGGCATAATAAAAAAACTAGAATAAATCTAGTTTGGACATTTTATGACACATAAAATTAGTACTCCCTATATTTAAGTGATGCAAGTGAAGCAAAAACACTATGCTGGTACGACATAAACTACTAGAGTTGAATTATCATATCCCATATCAATTAATAATGTTCTTAATATCTTAATTTTTCTCATAGTATTTTGATTCATTTCTATATAATATCCATCAGATATTGAACCAGCATATCGTAAATTATCTGCATTTTTGCTTAACATACTTCTAGTAGTTCCACAATAATTTTCATCAGACATAAATGATACAAATGCATCTTTATTTAAATTGTATAATTTATCCATAAATCCTTGATATAACACAGACCAATTATTAACATGTACTTCTTCATCATCATCAAACTTATACTTCAATGGTTTTGTACTTGAAAAATCAAATTCATCAATATCATCTAATAAATTATAACTTTCTGAACTTAACTCTTCTTCTGGAATAACATTTGGAAATGGCCATATTTTTTCAGCAATCTTGAATAAAGCATTACCTCTATCAATTATCTCTTGTTTTCCCCATTTTTTAATATTAGTAAAATATTTATTTAAATATAATCTACTAAAATCGGAATTATTTTTCTTTTCATTAAATAATTTTTGACCCATTTCAGAGTTATATGCTGTTAATGTTAAATTTCCAATTCTATTTTTATATTGTTCATGAAATTCATTTATATCAGCCATATTCAAATATTTTTTCCATTCATCAGTAATTGTATTAGGCATTACATGTTCAATAGTTAAATTATCAATATTTATTATCTCCTTATCTTGGAAACTATTTTCAAGTTTATATAAAACATATTTCTTTAAAGGAGAACTGTACATATCTCTAGAAGTAAACCCATCCATGAACTGACTATTTTTAGGAAAATAAGCATTTGTATTAATACTAGCCATTTTTGTTGCTACTTTATTAAATGCATCATCATAAAAATCTTCTTTATATTTTTCAGTTAATTCCTTATATGTTGAAGCCATTGCTTGTGATAGTGCTCCACCTTGGATACCACATATACTTCTTCTAACTGCGTAAGATTCAATTAATCTTAATATTCCAGCTGTTTCTTCATTATCAATTTTTCCATTTATATAATCATGCATTATTCCTAATAAGAAAGGATATGTTGTTTTAATATTTAACATGATAGTGTCATTTAATGCATTTTCTAAAACATATTTCTTTTCTTTTTTATCAGATGGAGTGATTAACTTTGAATATGCATTCGCATAAACAATCCACTCATTTAGAAAACTTTCCAATCCGATTTGTTGACTTATATAATTGTTATAATAATATTTTTTAAAAGCACTATATACTTTATTTTTACCATTTTGTACAACTACACCATTTTTTAATGAAAGATAATCTCTCACAAAATCAGTAAAATCTTTCTTTAATATTTTTTCAAGTTTAATCCAATAATCATTGTAAAGATCATCTTGCTCAGCTGGTGCACAATTCATTAATAAATAATTACGTATTAAATCAACATCAGTTAAATCTTGACCAGTAGAATTTAAACTTTCAAATATCATTTGAGCATCATCATCTTTATCAAGTGTTACTGAAACACCTTCAAGTCTTTGTAATGCGTCATAAAAATTTTCAATAGACTCTTCAAGATTTTTTATCCTATCCAAAAAATACTTGTAATTTTGATATATTAATGAGTTAGAATCAATTTCATCATACTTATCTTGCATTAATAAATTAAAGTTTTTATCATCTTCTTTATTTGGTTTTAATTTTAATTTTAAATTAGCATCTTTTGCAAATTTATTAAATAAATAACTATCTCTAATTTCTTCTCTTGTACCTTCGTATTCTTCTCCAAGAGTTCCTAAATAATCATATAATGCTTTTAATATTAACGTTAATGAAGTTAGTCTTTGTTGTCCATCTATCAATACAAATTGAATATATTGTGTATCAACTAATTTAACCATTTTATAAACAAATGAACCAATAAAATGATTTCTTTCCTTATTATCCATTAAATCACAAATATCATTAAATAATCTTTCACAGTTTTTTTCATTCCAACTATAGTTTCTTTGAAAAACTGGAATACAAAATTGTGATTTCATTCCATATAATACATCTCTTAATATAACTTTTTCTTTAGCTTCCATACCACAAACACCTCACTACTTTAATTTTTCTAATACTCCTTTATCTAAATCATTAATACTATACAATGTTGGTAATTCATTAAATGTTTCTTCTAAGTTCTTTCTTGCACTCTTCCAACCAAGTCCATCAGTAAACCATATAAATGTTACACCATCTACTTTTTGGGATTCCTCTGCTAACATTTTATAACTACGTGCTGTTTCATTTAATTTTGATCCACCTGATGCATAGAAGTTTGTTTCAATTACGTAAACCTGATTATCTGTTTTAATGACAAAATCAAATCTCTTAGTTGATGTATTATTACCAGACATTTCAGATAAATCTAGATTCCATTTTTTCTCTATATCTGATAGATACATTTCTTTAAAATAGTTTTCATTTTTCTTGTATCCAGCTTTGATAATAAAACTTTCTACTAAATCTTCCATTAAATGTCCACCACGATTTTTTCTACCATTAGAGTCTAATCCAACTTCAACACCTAATAAATAGTCGTATAAGTTATTAATAATATGATTTTGTAATAATTCAAATAAGCCAGTTTCTCTCATAAATTTTATATAATCTCCAATCGAATAAACCATCTTATTGAACTTAAATAAATATTCATTTGTACTATCTTTTACAAATATTTCATTAGACCTTACAGCAAGTAACATTGGTATTACTTCTAATGTTTCAGGATATTTTAAAATTATATTTTCAAAATCCTCTTCTATATTTTTGCTTCCAATTAATGAATTAAGTATATTTAATTCAACTTTGTATTTTTCAGCTGACTTATATATTTTTTCAAAATCAACATAATAACTATAATTTGAAATACTTGATTTAAAATTATCTAACCATTTATTAAAATCTCTATTCATTTTCTTTATTTTCCTTTCTTTTTATCGTTATATCTAAATATTCTTTTTCTAAATCTATACCTATATATTTTCTTTTTAATTTATTAGCTACAATTCCAGTTGTTCCACTACCATTGAATGGATCTAGAATTAAATCTCCTTCATCTGTTGAAGCTAAAATTAGTTTTTCTAATATGGCCATTGGTTTTTGTGTTGGGTGTTTACCACACTTCTTTTCACTTGGCTTGGTAAGAGATGATTCCCATACATCTTTAGCCTGTTTACCTCCATTTAATTCTCTCATTAATTGATAATTAAATTTATGCTTTGCTTTCTTTATATCTTTTTTAGCCCATAATATTGTTTCAGTAGAATGAACGAAATATCTACAACTAATATTAGGTGGAGGATTTAATTTTCTCCATGTTATGTTATTAATAATTTTAAATCCCTCTTGTTCAAGAGCCATACCGATTGAATATATGTTATGAAGAGTTCCACTTATCCATATAGTACCTTCATCTTTTAAAACATCATAACACAATCTTATCCATTCTCGATTAAACTGATGCTTTTCTTCAATACCAATTTTTTTATCCCATTCACCTTTATTCACTGAAACCATTTTTCCACCACTACATGATATACCATCACCTGATAAAAAATATGGTGGATCTGCAAATATCATATCTGCAGTATTTTTCTTTATCTTTTTTAATTCTTCAAATGAGTCGCCTAAAATTAATTTAAAATCTTTTTTATTATAATAGTATTTCTTTTTATTCATTAATTTTAAACCTCCCATCTTATATAATTAATTATTAAAACCTTCTGTATTCTTATAATTGGTTATTATAACTTCTTCAACTTTGCCTCTGTTTTTTGAGCTAGCGCCAATGTTTCTTTGGGCTTCTACATAGTTGAAATTAAAGTCCTTATATAATTCCTTAATAAGTTTTGTATTGTAATTGGATAACATTACATAACAACCTCTTTTATCTAAATCTTTAAATACTTCTGCTAATCTTTTTTGTTCTTCTTTTCCAAAACCATCTTTAGTATAACTATTAAATGTAGATGTATCAGAATCGTAAGGTGGATCAAAATAAACAAAATCTCCTTTTTTGGCATCTTTTACAGCTTCTTCAAAATCAACTGACAATAACTTAATGTCATTATAATTTAAAAATCCACATATAATTCCAAGATTTTGACCTTCATAGGTATTTACTTTAGTTTTCTTGCCAAACGGAACATTAAATTCATTTTTACTATTTACTCTATATAAGCCATTAAAGCAAGCTTTATTAAGATAGATGGTTCTCGCTGCTTTTTTATAATCAATCATTTTATTATATTTCTTCTTGTCTCTATCAATATTTCTAATACCATAGTAGTATTCTTCAGAATGCATCGTTTCGTGATGATTTAATTCTCTACACATAAGTTCAAATTTTTTCGAATCTTTAATACATTCATAAACATTCATTAGTTCTTTATTATAATCATTAATAACTGCAGTTTTAGGAGATAATTCGAACAACAAAGCCCCACCACCTACAAATGGTTCATAATAAGTCTTAAAATCTTCCGGAACATATTTTTTCAATTCATTTATAATTTGTCTCTTACCGCCAGCCCATTTTACAAATGGTTTTCCTTTTATCATATTTATAACCTCCATGACATAACCATATTATAACATGACAATAAAAAAAATCAGTTAAATTACCAGAAAATTCTACATTTATCCAACAATTTCTAAAATTTTTACAACCACAAAAAAATGGAGTCTTTCGTTTTTTTAAGAACGCAGTTTTCTTCTGATTAAACAATGTAAATGAGAGATAAATAAGCTTATATATCTATAATTTAAAAATGATATTTAAATTTATATAGAACTTTGGTGTTAAATGGCATAACTTAAACTTTCAAGCAGTATATAATTAAATGACAAAGTTTCAAGATCCTAATGAGCGCAGAAAAGAAATGGCTTATTATACTTATGATGAATTTAAAAAATTTATTTATTATGAAGAAGACTTAAGATGGAAATGTGTATTTAAAATTTTATATTATTGTGGATTACGTAAAGGAGAATTAAAATATCTTACTTGGAAAGATATTTATTTTGATAAAAAAGTTTTATCAGTTAATAAACAAATAACGCAAAGAAATAACCGTGTTAAATTTGAATTTTCGGATACTAAGACAAGAAATAGTAGAAGAATAGTTTCAATTACTAAAGTCTTGCTAAATGACCTTAAAATGCTTTATGAGCAGGATAAAAAAGACTATTATGGATTTAACGACGATTTCTTTGTCGTTTCTGATGATAAACCTATAGCTGATTCTAATATATATCTTAGAAGAACTAAATTAGCTACTCTTGCTGGTTTAAAAGTTATTAAGATCCATGATTTTAGACATTCATGTGCATCATTACTTATTAACAATAGCGCTAATGTTACATTAGTAGCAAAATATTTAGGACATACAAAAATCGAGGAAACACTAAACACATATTCACATATGTTTAGTACAGCCCTCGACTCTGTTGTTTCTGTTATAGATAGCTTAGAAGATGACTAAGCTGTTTTTTTAATCACATTTATGATATTTTCTAATTAAATCTGCTTCTTTTTTATAGCCTCTTTTTTCTAATTCTTTAACAAATACTGGCCATGGTGGAGTATTACTCATATATGGTTCCCCTGGGCCATTATATGCCCCACCACTTGGACCTGTATATAATCCGCCTCCTGGACCTGTGTATAATCCTCCGCCCGGACCTGTATATAATCCGCCTCCTGGGCCTTTATATAATCCGCCTCCTGGACCTGTGTATAGTCCTCCGCCCGGGCCTTTATATAATCCGCCTCCTGGGCCTTTATACATTCCGCCTCCTGGACCAGCGTAGGCACCACCACCTGGACCTGTATATAATCCGCCTCCTGGGCCTTTATATAATCCGCCTCCTGGACCTTTATAATTATTTCTAGGCCACTTATTAATTTCCATTAACTTCAGCCTCCTCATTTATTTCTTCTTCGTCTATTTCATCAACAAATAAATATCTATGCAATTCAATCATTGTATGAATTATTCTTTTTTCAATAAACATAATAAATGGAACTGGATCTTCTTCCAAATCTATTTTTGACAATGCATCATAATATTCTTTTCTACATTTTTGATCAATATAAATTGGTGGTATTTTCTTCTTGCTTAAGAGCCAGTTCATTATAGCTCTTGATATACGTCCGTTGCCATCTCTAAATGGATGAATAACAATAAACTTATATGTAAAATATGCTACTTGTTCAATGTACTCTCCTATTTCATATTGATCTATATTTTTCATAAAAAACTGTAATTCTTCATCGAGATCATTAATTCTATCGTTTATTTCATAATATGGTACTGGTTGAATAGTACCCCTTTTTAATAATGCAGTTCCATCTCTATATTTACCATTATCATCAGGATATGGTACGTATTTAAATAATAATGAATGTAATTGTCCACAATTTTTTAATGAGATATCATCATTTGTATTAACCACATATTGTTGCAATTCTAGATTACCCAGTGTCATTACTATTTCTTCACTATCATTTTCAAAGAATTGACTGTCAGTACCATTAAAGTTTAAATCAGCAAGTATGTAATTAAGCTGCTTTCTATCAATTACTACACCCTCAAGTTTATTATCATTATAAATATAGTTTTGTAAAAACTTTTGGCCCGTGTATTTATTAGTATCAGCCATAACAAAACTCATTGAACTTACAACATTAGATAATAATGTGCTATCAATCTTATTTTCTATTAGTTCTTGTCTTTTTGCTGATACACCATACTCACTCATTCTCTGTCTTAATGATTCAGAAGATATATCACCATCTATTAGATTTAGACCATAAGCAATTCTATTCAAACATGAATAGAAGCTAACTCCAAAATATTCCGCTATAATTGTAATACTTTCAAAATCAATATATCCATCTTTATTTTTATATTGCTCACATACAAGTCTTAACTCATCAGTAGGCATAAGCAAATACCCGGCAAAATTGTTTGCAAATTTTTCAATTTTCTTATTCGACTTTTTTAAGCACTCAATATAGTCAGTTGTTCCAATTTCTTTATTTAAGTCTTTTATAAAGTGACAATACTCATGTGCTGCAGTAAATCTTTGTCTTTGCCAACCGTTATTTGAGTTAATACCTACAATTGTACAATTATCTTCATCATTAATAATGATACCGTCTAAATTTTCAAAATCTTTTAATACAACATATATACCAGCCCCGTGGAGGATTTTAAATGGATCTATTGGAAAAGTTAATTCGCCACTTTTTTTTAATTTTTCTAATTCACTTTTTGCTAATTCTTCTGGCGTCATATTAGTCATCCTTATTTTGCGACTTTAAAATGTTTTTATATTCGATTAAACTAATAATCTCTTTTTTATCCTTTTCGCTTAATTCATTAAAACCCCTCGCAAAAGCAACGTCACTACTATTTATGGTATGTTCTTCTGTTGTTAATTCATCCATGCTTATATTATATAATTTTGAAAAACTTATTAATTCTTGTAAATCAATTTTGCGATCCCCTTTTTCAATTCTTAATATTGCATCTCTACCTACACTTAAAATTTCAGCAACCTGTTCTTGGGTTAATCCCATATATTTTCTAAGCTTTCTTAATCTTTCTCCTATTTTTTTGTAATTTAACTCCTTCATATACACCACTCCAACGTATAAATACATTATTATTATATTCAAAAATGTTGAAAAAGTCAACATTTTTGAATTATATTTATTATTTTCTATTGTTTATGTAAATAACTATTTATTATTATCTTTATTAATAAACAATTCTATATAATCATTTTCATTACCAATTCTTTTCAAATATTCAGTGCCTCCGTCAACTGCAACAGCTCCACAAGAACATCTTTTTAAATCATTAGTACTTTTTGATTCTATGATATCTCCACATTTTTTACATTTAATTTTATTACTAATTATTTCTTCTTTCTTTTCCATAAGACTTCTCCTCATAATACATTATACCATGATCTTATACTAATTATATCCTACCGTTTAAGGAATAATAGCAATACAATCATAAGGATAAAATCTATATTGTCCGTTACACTGTAAAAAATTCATTGAAGATTTTTGCCGTTTACGTCACTTTTCTTCAATGAAATATTTTAAAACTCAATTTTTTTGTACCTAAATTGTACCTAAAATTATTTTAGCAATACTAATGGCTCGCAAACCCTTATAAACCACACAAAAAATGGAGCCTCTCGGCTCCTTCAGGGGGTTTTGGTTGATAACACTCTAACATTAAGTCGTTAGAGATTATCAGCATGGCTATTAATACCATGCCTATAATAATAATATAAAATTATTATCTCTTTGTCAATTTGTTTTAACTAATTTTTTTAAGTTCTTCATAATAAAGAGCATCAGCTGTATTCATATAAGGAACAACATAAATATAAACTAATCCAAATGTAACTATGCCAAGTAATAACCAGCCAAAAAAGCTTAATTTAAAACATAAATAATCCCATTTATATCCATACATCATAGCTTTACTTTTCTTTATACAAGTCATAGCATCATCTTCACCATCTGCCATTATATATGGCGTCATAGCATAACTTAAGGCTGCGATAATACCTGGAATAATGAATAATAAAGTCCACAATGTGGTAAATAATCCTGTTAAAAAGTACATCAAAAATATTGGCCCGAATTTATTATAGTGACTAAAAACATCTTTTAATTGTACATCCTTACCTCTAACAAAATCAAGAAAAAATACTACTATACCAAAAGAAACCGGATATAAAGCTAATGCAACAAGTGAAGAAATTCCATCGCCTCTTGTATTTTGTAAATCACTAAAATCTGTTGTACTTAAAGTAACAACTAATTGTATTGCAAATACAATTAAAGATGGCAATATTAACTTCCAAATATTTCCTTTAATTTTATTTCTTGCTTCTTCTTTTATTTTTGTATAATTCACGTTCTCACACCTTTCTAT
>CAKOIQ010000017.1 GCA_934086935.1 uncultured Bacilli bacterium | reverse complement strand
GATATAAAATCCATCTACGAACCAACACTACTATAATGCTTAAGTCCTAATTTAAAAAGAAATATTGCTGGAATTAAATATAAAACCACAATCAAAGGCGAAAATACATAAAATAAGTTATCACTTTTAGAAGTTAAATATAATAATGGATAATAGTTTACAAAACCAAAAGGTATAATATAAGTAAAAAATATTACAAAACCTCTTTTATAAATTCCAATCGGATACTGAGCTACATGTTTACCACCATTCGTAAAAATATTTTTAATTTCCAAATTCTGCACAGTCACAAAACAATAAGAATCAGTAAGTAAAAAAATTGAAAAGAAAATAACAATAGAACTAATCATCATTAAAATCAAAACTATAACTTTATAAATATCCCAGCTAATATTAATTTTAACTAAGGATAATCCTACAATAAATAAAGATTGAATAATTTTACTAGTTCTTCCAATATCCATTTTTGAAACCATAACTTGTTCCAATACACCTCTAGGTCTTAACAAAAATCTATCTAAAGAACCACTTATAATATAGTCTTCAAAAGTATCAATTCCTCTAAAAAAAGTTTCATTAAAAGAAAATCCAAATTGAATAATTCCAAAACAAAGCATTACTTCATATAAAGAAAATCCTCTAATATTATTAAACTTACTAAATAAAGCTAGTATTATAAAATAATAAGAAAAAAAGATAAATATATAACTAATAAAAGCTAATATAAAAGATACTTTATAAGATAATTCAGATTTAATCGTATTCTTTAAGTTAGTTATAAATAACTTAACCACCCTGAATCACCGCCTTTTTAAGAGCTAAATTAGATAAAAAGACATTAATAACATTAGTTATCACAATCCACATTAAAGATAAACATATAAGCTTAAAAACACCATTAAGAGCGATATCACCAGAAAACAATCTAAAAGGAAAATCACTAATAAACCTAAAAGGTAAAACATTAGCTATCTTACGTAAAAAAGACGGAAAGAAAGGTAAAGGAACAATCATTCCCATAAACGTTTCAGCAATAACTCCATAAATATTAACAATACCCTTAGAATCAATTGTAAACATCATAACAATATGAATAAACATACTAAGAGCACTAACTAATAAACAAGAAAGTAATAAACTAATAATAAATACTAAAATAACCCTAATACTAGGAAAAGTAAGCTTTAAAGGATCTGGAAGTAAAGAAGCTACTATTATTAATGGGCCACACCTTAAACTAGCATTAACTACCTTTTTAGCTATCATCTTAATATAAAACTTTAAATAAAAATTTTGAGGCCTAACTAGTTCATAAGCTAAATTACCATTCTTAATCATTTTCATCAAACTTTGATCTTTTTCATAAGGATAAGTTAAAGCAAAAAAAGCTTGAGATATCCACAAATAATTAACTAAATTTGGAAAATTCATTGGTAATGAAGAACTACTATTAGATTCATAAAAAGCTAAATAAACCATTAAATAAATAAAACCAAAAAATAATTGAGTAAAAAATCCAGAAATAGCTGCTGCTCTATATTGTAAAGCAGTAATAACTCTTAATCTAAAATAATTTACATAAGCTCTCATATTTCATAATCATGATATAACTTTAATATTACATCATCTATACTTTCATTTTTAATATCAATATCATTAATTACATATTTTAAAGATAAATTATTTAACAATTTAGATAACGATAATACATTAGAATCAATAATAAAACTATATCCATTAATATTCTTACTCTTCTTAATAATACCCTTTAATCTAATCTTATCAATTTTTTCATTAGTACTTACTAGAACTTCTTTATAACTTCCATATTTCTTTTTTAAATTACTAAGGGTTCCATCATATAATAATTCACCCTTACCTATAAGAATAATTCTTTTTGCAAGCGCTTCTATATCTGTCATATCATGAGTAGTTAAAATAACAGTAGTTTTATGATTTTTATTTAATTTTTTAATAAAATCTCTAACTATCTTCTTACTTTCTGCATCTAACCCAATTGTTGGTTCATCTAGAAATAATATTTTAGGTTTATGAAGTAAGGAAGCTGCTATTTCACACCTCATACGTTGACCTAAACTTAAACTTCTTACTGGTTGTTTCATTACTTCTTGTATGTTTAAAAGATTTACAAGTTCGGTCTTAGTTTTTTGATACTCTTTATCACTTAAATCATATATATCTTTAAGTAAATCAAAAGTATCTTCAGCAGGAATATCCCAGGATAATTGACTTCTTTGACCAAAGACAACACCTATATTAGAAACATATTTTTTTCTATCCTTAAAAGGATCTAAACCATTAACTCTAATGTTTCCAGCGGTTGGTAACAATATACCACTAAGCATCTTTATAGTAGTACTTTTTCCTGCCCCATTCGGACCAATATAACCAACAATTTCGCCTTTCTCAATTGAAAATGATACATTCTTAACAGCGTCTATATATGTATATTCTCTCTTGAAAAAAGATTTTAAAGCTGCTTTTAATCCACTATTACGTTTCGCAACTTTAAAAGTTTTACTAATGCAATCTACATTAATGAACGACATTTATAACTCCTTTCTAAACAACGCAAAAAACCACATATAAAATATGTAGTACCCTATTTTAAAAAATAAGATTAATTGCAAAATGTCACCATCATTATATTAAGTAAATTTAAAGTTGTCAATAAATAAATAAAAAAAGTAAAGCAATAATACTTTACTCTTCTAATATAAGCAGTTGCCTGGTGTTCTAGGATAAGGGATAACATCTCTAATATTTTCAATACCTGTTAAATACATAATTAATCTTTCAAATCCCATACCAAATCCAGAATGTACACATCCACCAAATCTTCTTAAATTAATATACCAATCAATTAAAGATTCATCTGTACCAGTTTCTTTCATTCTTTCTAAAAGAACATCTAATTTTTCTTCTCTTTGAGAACCACCAATTAATTCACCAGCTCCAGGAACCTCTAAATCAACTCCTGCAACTGTTTTACCATCTTCGTTAAGTTTCATATAATATGCTTTAATATCTTTAGGCCAATTCTTAACAAATACTGGACCATTAAAATGAGCAGTTAACCATTTTTCATGTTCTTTAGCTATATCATCATCATAGTCAGGAGTAAATTCCCATTTTTCTCCACTATTCTTAAGTAAATCAATTACATCCTTATGATCAATTCTAACAAATTTACTATTAATAACCTTTTCTAATTTTTCTTTCAAACCAGGTTCAACAAACTTATCAAAGAAATTTATTTCATCTGGACAGTTCTCTAATACATATTTAACAATATATTTTAAGAAATCTTCTTCAATATCCATTAAATCATTAATATCTGCAAATGCGATTTCTGGCTCAATCATCCAGAATTCATTAGCATGAGTCTTAGTATTAGAGTTTTCTGTTCTAAATGTTGGTCCGAAAGTATAAATTTTGCTAAATGCTAAAGCAAATGTTTCCCCATGTAATTGTCCAGAACCAGTAATAAATGTTTTCTTATTAAATAAATCTTTACTAAAATCAACTTTTCCATCTTCAGTTTTAGGTAAATTATCAAAATCAAAAGTAGATACTTTAAACATTTGATCAGAGCCTTCACAATCTGCAGTAGTTAATAAAGGTGTATGAACATAAATATAATTTCTTTCTTGAAAATATTTATGAATTGCGTAAGCAGCTACACTTCTAACTCTAAATACAGCTTGAAAAGTATTACTTCTAGGTCTTAAATAAGCAATACTTCTTAAAAACTCCATACTATGTTTCTTAGGTTGTAATGGATAGTCTTCAGAACAATCACCTAATAAAACAACAGAAGTAGCTTTTAATTCATAATCTTGACCCTTACCTTCAGAAGTAGAAAATAAACCGGTTACTTCAATACTAGAACCATTATGTATTTTTGTTATTTTATCAAAATCACCAAGTTCATTAGTATAAACAATTTGTATGTGTTTAAAACTAGTTCCATCAGAAAAATCAATAAAACCAAACTCTTTTTGTGGTCTATGATTTCTAATCCAACCTTTAACCTTTACTTCTTTTCCTAAAAATTCATCTTTACAAGCATATAAATCACTTAAAAGTACATAATCCATATAAATCATCCTTTCTAAAATAAAAAACAGTATTAAGTCCCAAAAAGGGACGAAATACTGTAAATTCCGCGGTACCACCCAGTTTATCTATAAATAGATCACCTTATTAGATTTAACGCATCTATACGTTTGTATTTACTATTATTTCAATACAACACTCAAAAGTGTTATTCAAGTTTTATCCCCTATCATCTTCCACCAACAATGACTCTCTTTAAGATTCAAAAACCCTACTTCTCTTCATCAACGTTTTACAAGCGCTATTATAACACTGTTTTTTTTACTAGTCAATTTAATTATCATTTTCAGAATACATTAAATAATATGAATCTCCCAGTAAAACATTATCATAAAAGAAAGACTTTTTCTTTATTTCATTATTTACATAAGTAAGACCATATTCCTCTAATATAGTTTTTTGATCAGAAAATAGATTTACTCCTAATCCAAGTTTATCTCCATCTATTTTAACACCTAAAGAAGCCAAAGTAGTTGGATACATATCAAATGAACTAAATAATCTATTTTTATTGTTTTTAGTTTTAACTTTAGAATTAATAAAAGTATTATATATTGTTCGATTATAATTATCTAAATTAAAAACATTCTCTTGCATAGTTAAATGATCTCCAGCAATAATAATAGTAGTATCTTTATAAAAAGATTGTTTCTTAATCCATTTAATAAATTTATTAATCATATAATCAGAACAATGATAAGCATTTGGATATTTAGTATCAAAGTTCTTTTCACAATCTTCATCAACATAGCCATCCGTAAAATGAGTATCAGCTGTAAGCAACGTAAAATTAAATGGTTCATCTTGTTTAGATATTTTAGTTAATTCTTTCTTAGCAAATTCAAATAGCTTCTTATCTTCATAACCCCACCAAACATAATAATCACTATCAATCCAATTATTATCTAAAGCATATAAATAATCATATATTTCATAATTACCATGAGTAGTAAAATAATCTCGTCTGCCACCAAAAGATGCATCACTACCTAACATTAAATAATTCTTATATCCATTATCTTTTAAAACATCACCTAAAGCATAAACCCCAGGTAAAGAATCTCCAAAATCATGATATGCATTAAATGAAATAACTTTTAAAGGAACTCCAGAAGTTTGAGCTACCATTGCCGCAATAGTCCAACTTGTATTAGATACCTGAATACTACCACCAACTCCATTATTATTGCTAAAATTTAGATTATTAACCGCTAATTTTTCTAAATTAGGTATATAAGACTCATCTTCCATCCCATTATTCTTTTTAGACATCGCACTATTTTCTAAGGATTCAACATAAATATAAATTAAATTTCTTTTATTCTTAGGAAAAGTTAAAGATACATTACTTCCATCAACATAATTATCTTCAATAAAAGTTGATTTAGTATTCTGCATTTCTAAATATTCTTTAACCCCTAAAGTTTTTAAACAATTAAATACACTCAAAACAAGTATAAATAAAGAACTCCATATAATTAATTTATTACTTAAATATAATCCATCATAACTATGCTCTTTATCTTTATATTTAATAGTTAAAATATATTTATTAACTAAATATTTACGATCAAGAAAAATAATAACTAGTAAAATAATAAAGCTAATTAAAGAATAAATACTAACATACTTAATACCGTCAATAAGTGCATTAATACTGGTTCCCTCACTATTTACTACATTATAAAGAAGTTGTTCAAAATATACTCCTCCAAAATTAATATTAAAATAATGACAAGTATAAAAAATAATTAATGTTAATAAAAGAACAATTATCCACACTACATTACTTTTCTTCTTTTTCATTATTTACCCTTTCAAGTTTAAAAGATAGATTTTTATTTAGTAAACTATAGACATAACCAAGAAATGCATTTATAACTAAAGACATTAAAATATATTTAATAGAAAACATCATATTTCCTTCAATATACTCACTCAAACTTAATGCAAACTTATTCTTAATTGCTAAAATAATCATCAACATAAAATTAGAAAAAAATACCATAGTTAAATAAGAAAACCATAAAGACTTATTACTCTTCTTTTCAACTAAGGTATCATATATTTTTAAACCAATTAAACTAGGCATTAAATAAACAAATAAATAATTCATAACCATAGCCTCCCTAGGTTAATTATACAAAAAAAATACTTGCAACGCAAATATTTTGATTATTATTGTTATTTATACATAACTGTATCTTTAAATCCAAAAATATTAATAAATATAATTAATTTATACCTTTTCTTATTTTATTAAAATTACAATGTTTACATAACTCTTCACATTTTTTGTTATCCTTAAAACTATTAATCATATTCATATATCGTTTAGAATTAATAATATCATCAATATTATCTTTATATATATTACCAAGTTTAATTACCCCATTACTATCCAAGCAACAAGGAACAACAGTACCATCAACAAGTATCCCAATATGATCTCTTAAAGCATAACATGTGCCTACTTCATTATAAATATTATTATTTAAATCCGGCCATATAAATTCTTCATCGATATCTAAAAAGATATTTTCTTTAACCTTACATTTTTCTATCTTCTCAATATTAACCTTGAAATAATCATTTATATATTTAAGCATGTCATTACTATATTTATTTTTAGTCCAAAATCTTAAAGAAATATAAGTATATTTAGATAGTTCATTAATACTATTTAAAATGTTATTCATATACTTATTTAAGTCAATATTACCATTATAACTATGCAAAGAAATATTAATCTGTCTAATATTTTTATTATATTTAATTCTATTAATCAAATAACCATTAGTAGTTATATTAATCTTATATCTTTTAGAAGCTTCATCAATTAACTTATTAATATCAGGATGTAACAAAGGTTCTCCTAACACATGAAGATACAAGTATTCAGTGTAACCAGCTAATTTATCTAATATAGTTTTAAAACTTTCAAAAGAAATAAATTCATTTTTTCTTTTATTATGAGGACAAAACTCACAAGATAAATTACAATTATTAGTTATTTCAACATAAACTTTTTTATACATAAAACAATCACTTTTTCCATTTATATATTAACAAGTAAATTAAACATTAATATTAATATGATATATATTTTTTATTTCATTAAATAATATTCTTCTAAAGTTAATGCATTATCATACAAATACGTTGCTAATTCTTGACCGACATACCTTATATGCCAAGGTTCATAAGGATAGCCCGTAATGTTTTCTTTACCTTTAGGATATCTTAATATAAATCCATATTTACATGCATTACATTTAATATATTCAGCAATAGGTAATGCTAACTTTAAATCTTTCAAAGGCATACCATCTTTTAAAAATAGTAAATCAACAGCAAGTCCAGTATGATGTTCAGAAGTTCCTGGCTTAGCAACACGTTTGCTTGCTTTTTCTATTCCCTCAATTTGAATATAATAATTCATAACTTTAACTTGATATTCAAAACTACGATATCCTGAATTAGGTATAATCAAAACATTTTTATCAATTTTGTTGGCAGCAGTTAATAATTTCGTCAACGCCTTAGCTGTAGTTGCTTCAAGAAGAACGTCTTGTTCTGTAAAAGAAAGATTAGCCAAACTATAATGCTTTCCAACAGCTACAAGACTTTCAATATTAAAAGTTTCATCTATAGGATTGTCTTTATTAACCAATATTTTATAATTCATTTGCTTTATTTTCCATCCATTCTTGTTTTAAAATACTATAAATCTTACGATCTTTAAAAACATTATTATAAAGTTTTGATTCTCTTGCTACACCTTCAAATCTTGCACCTAACTTTTCAATAATTTTTTGTGATGCAATATTATCAACATTATGTGCTAACTCTAATCTGTGCATATCAAAATTCTTAAAAATAAAATCTATTAAAATAACACTTGCAAGATAAGCATAGTTATTACCACGATATTTTTTTCTTATCCCATAAGCCAAGCTAAATCTTTTATTAGTAAAAGAAACTGTATCTACAGTAATCATTCCAATAAATTCATTGGTACTTTTTAAAGCAATAACCCATATATATGGCTTATTATCTTTAGTATATTTTTCAACTAATTCTTCCAATCTGTTTTTTGCTAATTCTTGATTATAATTAAAATTAAATTGTTTAGATATAGTTTCATCAGTTACGTAATCAAAATAACTATCAAAATCAAATAATTCTAATTTTCTTAAAACTATGTCATTTTTTTCAAGTATAGGAAATTCCTTCATATTTTAGTCCTTCTTTCACTATTAATTATTATACCATACTTAAAATAGTCAAAAAAAATAAAATAAATCACATATAAATATAATAATTCGTTATGTTATTTTTTTATCATTATACATTTAAAGTTTTTATGCATCTGAATTCTAAATAATTATCTTACCACCACACAAAAAATGGAGTCTTTCGACTCCTTCAGGAAGCCTGCTCTCTTCAGGGGGCGACCGAAAATTAAATGAAAATTTATCATTTTGTCAAATCTTTTACAAAGCATTTTTAGTATATAAAATATAAGGTTTTACCTTATATTATTCATATAATCAGACCACAAGTGAGACCTATATTTATCATTACAATTATATTGTAATTTGTTACATTTAACATTTAGGTACGATGAAAATTAGTCCTAAATACTTGACTAATACCAATAAATAAGTGATTAATACAATACCTTTTGAAAGGAGGTATTTATGGAATTGCTAAAGAAATATTAGAAATAATATCAAAACCCTGGTGTTCTAATCAAGATATTATGAAGATAGCAAATGTATCTGCTTCAACAGCTAGTAAGATTAAACAATCAATTGAGAAAGAATTTAGGAAGAAAGAGCCTAATAAGTTTATGCCTGCTTATTGTATACCCACCAAAGAAGTCATTAAATATTTTAATCTAGATATAGAGTTTCTTAAATCAATAGCTTACTTTGATAATGAGATTAACGATGGATTACCTAAATAGATGTCTTTTACTTGGAAGATATAGATCAACAACAATTATTGATGATAATGTTTCTCGTTTAGTTATTGTTATAAATGATGAAGATGAAGATTTAACTATTCCAATTATTACTAGCACAGATATTGCAAATAAAATAATTAATAGTTGCGAAGATGATTTTTTAATTGGTATCAAGGGCAAAATAGATGCTGATGAAAATGGATTAATAATCAGAACAAAAAAAATATCATTTTTAGGTCAAAAAGAAAGAGCCGATTAATTTTGACTCTTTTTAAATTCTACCAGGATACAAAATTTTTAATACCTCATCTATTGTTTTTTTATTACTTATTAATTCTTCTTCTAACAGATTCAACTCTTCTAATGACTGACTAATAAAAATAATATTATCATCACAATCTTTTATATTTAGAAATTGATGAAAACCTTTATTTAATTCATCCAATATATGATTAACAAGTGTTTTCTGATATTTTCTTTTTCTGATTTCTCTATATAAAATATATTGATCAGTACACTTTTCAGCACTATTTACAGATAAATAATCCTTAGTTATCTTATCAGATTTGTCTTTTATTAAATTCATAATAAATAAACTATCTCTTGAATAATTACTATCAATATAACCATCACTTTTTGGATAATTCATTTTTTTTAATTGTCTAAGAATATTTTTTCTTTTAAAATTATTCATAATTTTGTTAGGAAATTTAATTGTTACTACGCCAATCACTTTTTCTTGTTTGTGATAATTTAATGAAATAATAGCTTTATTATTTTTTTCATAGAAATATATTTTTTGTTTTCCATTTATTAATAAATTATATGCAATATGTGTAATTGTATTATCAATATTATGATAATCAATTTTAGTTTTAAGCATGCTATCTTTCTTGTTAAAATCTATATATTTTCTATAATCCATATTTAAAGATAATAGTATGTTTTCTGCAAAATCTCTGATAAATAAGGTATATGATAAACTATTTTCCATTCTTAGCACCAACCTTTTTTATTTCTAATCTACAATCATATTTATCTTCATTTTTTAATAATGGATTAACATAGTATATTATAAATATCTCATAAAATTTATAATAAAAGTCAATATAATCTTCAAAAGCGAGATGAGTAAATTCTTTTATTAACGGATCATTACTATCTATTTCCTTATGAAAATAAATAGAATCACTACATTCTTTAATTTTAATTAAATCATTTTGATGTAAATATCTTGAATACCTTTGTTTTATGTTTAGTATCATTTCATTCATATCAAAACTGTGGTTATCAACAGAAGCATAGAAAGCCATTTTTTTAAGTATTTCGTAACTATTATCAAGTTTTTTCACAATACTATTAAATGTATTTTTTACTTTAGTTTCCCACCTATCATCATTAATTATATGAGAATGATATATAATACATCCGTTTAGATTCATAAATGTAATCATAGGAATTTTATATTTTGAAATCAAATAGTTTTGATTATACGTCTTATCTAAATTATTATAAATAAAAGACTCAGCAATAAAACATATTGAAGGATAGTATTGATATATTCTTTCAAAATTATCATAGTCATTATTTAAAACTGTTTCAAGTATTGCTTCAGAAAAATTATAAAAAATTTCTCCACAAAAATCTATCTTTACACTCTTGTAATCACATTTATCAGAAGATAAAAAGGTCTTTGCATATTCAATTAAATTAGAATAATGTTTTTTACTAATTTTATCCAATAGTTCATCAACATTTAATTTATCAAATTTAAAATTATACTGTTCTTTAATAAGTTCTTCATAAATCGAAGATATCTCATCTATCACCATAATAAGCTTATTTTCTATTTCTATAATTCTTGAATACAGTAAACAAGAAGATAGACTATATGACTTTTTAGATAAAATCTCAGCTTGCAAACAAATATTATCATAATTTAATTCTAACGTTTTTAAAATTAAAGATATCATCTTTATAAAAATAAAGCTTAAGCATTCATGAATGTATTTATCGGATGTTATTACTTTTCCCTCAACAGATAATTCATATTTAATCTTTTCAATAAATTTAACAGTATCAGCATTCACGAACAATATATTATTTTTAGAATCTTTTGTTAAAAAAATTCCTAATTCATTTATGCCTTTTTTTATATAACTATTATAAGTATTACTAATGTATTTTTGAGCATTTAATACAAAACTCACTTTATTTAAACTCATAAAATCAATTATTACCTCGTAATTATCATCTTCTGCAAGATTACTGTTAATGATAATGTCTTCAATATTTTTATTAAACTTATTCCAATATTCAAAGTCACCACAATTAGATAGAATCATATCAAGCGATAAATAGTAATTATTAATAATTCTATACAGCTCTTCATTTCTGTTGTTCTTAATTAGGAATTTAATATATTTTGTAAACAAATCGGTTATATACTCTTCTAAAAAATAGTGGTCTGCAATTTGTTTATTATTTAATGATGTTCCTGTTTGAGTTCTTAAATTAACCTCAAAAAATTCGGCTTCAAACCAATTAACTGGTTCATATTTCAACCTATACCACTTACTATCTAAAGGAATAAGATTTTTAAACTCAGTATATCTAACCATAATAGCAAAAATATAATTTGTAAATTCAGTTATATCTTCGGTATCCTTATCCTTTAATATTTCTTTTTGCAACGATTTCAATGTATCTAATAACAATATTACCTGATTACCATAAGAATTAAACACACTATCTGATTTATTATTCTTAATTGCTTTTTGTAAATATTTAAATCTGATATTTATTTCTTGATATATTGTTTTCGTAAGCATATTAATATCTGAAAACAAATAAACTCGTTGAGCTAATTCAAAATAAATAATAATAATTCTAACTGTTAAGAATAATGATAATAGTGCTATAACTGGATTTATTCTTATATTAAATATCCAACAAGCCAACTGAACTATTATTAAACATAGATAATTTATCATTGATTTTAAGTATTTTTTATTTGCATATTCATTTAGAACAGATAATGATACTTTTGAAACAATATTGATGTACTTAGCAGTAATTATTCCGGATAAATTTGAAAGAAATAATGCTACTAAAAAACCTCCTACGCCCAAGCAAGCAAGTAAATATTGGTTATAGTTATCATATATGAATGTTAATGAATTCAATATTTCAGATATACATTTTATATTTCTAAAACCATTATTAAATAATATCAAATTACCAACCATATTAATAGCAGTAATAATTATAACAATATAAATCATCTCTTTAATTGCAATTGATAATATAGACCTATCTAATTTAACAAATCTAAATGTATCCTTAATTTTTAAAAACATTTTTTCTGCAAATATAGATAGTTTTTCTATGATTGATAGTTTTTTAAAATGTAATTTAGCTCTTTTAAGATTATATTTATTAAACATCTTTAACCTCCATTTCATCTATTAAGAATTCTTTTTACCATATCCGAATAATTACTTTCTTCAATTTGTTTATCCAATTCTTTTGATATTCTATTAATTGTTTTTGTTATTTTAGTGTTAGACTTTTGAAGTTCCTTAAACTCCCGAATCATTTGTTCTCTTTTTTCATTTAGATATTTTTGATTTTTTTCTCCATAAAAGTATAATTCTATTCTTTTATGTTCTCCAGTAGAATTTGCTGTAAAATATATTACATTTATTAAATCAACATAACTTGAAATAATGATAATATTATCACACATACCATTGTCTAATCCTAATTTTTTGTTAATAAATTCTAAATATATATTCTCAATTATTAATTCTATAAATTTAATCTCATTATTAATATATTTCTTTATTTGTTTATTACCAACTAAATAACTGGTTGCTTCTTTAACATTAGTTACATGTGTAATCTTAGACATATAACCATATAATTCTTTTATATCTTCAGAGGTGTAACTATATAACAATTCATCACAATGATCTGCCACTATTTTGTAAAAATAATTAGCTTTAGTCATTATATCAATATCAACTGGTTCAATAGTTGTAGCGATTATATACATTATTTCTTCAAAAACATTTCTTAATAAACATACAGCCATAAGAGTTTTTTCTTTGCCTAACAAATCATTAACTTCTTCAAGTTCTTCTGATATTTCTTTAAACATGTACTTAGATTTTTTATAATCTGATATTTCTCTAAACTCAATGTTTTTAATCATATCAATATAGATCATATTACTTATATCCAGTATTCTTATAGTCTTATCAAAAGAAAAATTCTTGTTTTTATGTTCTAAATCATATATATAGCCTCTTAACTTAGATTTCTTCATTGTTACCTCCATGAAAAAAAAAGAGCATATTCCATCTTAAAAATGAAATACACTCTATTATTTATATATATTATAACACTAAATTAGAATTTGTTGTTAGATATACTGAAGAATTTATCAAAGAATTCCAATAGTTTATCTATAACTTTATTTTTCTTTTCTTGTCTATCATTATTAGGAGTAAACATACTCATTGGAGGAAGTATTGTTGATACCTCTGTACCATTAGTTTCTACTCTTCCCTGTTCGAATGATCTTTGAATAAAGTTATATGTTTCTTCTTTATTAAGATTCTCTTCAGCAATTATCTTGTCTAATTCTTCTTTCTTTTTACTATTCATAAATAATTCAAAATCTGCATATACATTTGAATCTTGATCTAATGATTCAATGAATGCCATGATTAAATCTTTCTTATTTCTTAAGTCTGGACTAGCCATGATTGTCTTTTGAATAGTTACAAGAATTTCTTTATCTTTCATGTTACTATTGTGGTATTTCTTAACTAATCCTAAGATGTAATCGATATTAACTTCTATAGATTTAATTAATTCCATTTCAAATACCACATCATCTGTAACATCTGTTTTTTCTTGTTTAGCTTTATTTCTAAATTCATTATAAAGTTCAATATAAATACTGTGATAATCTTGTTTATCTCTTTCATTGATTAATTCATCTTCTTTGAACTCATCGAACGAAGATAAGATATTTGTTACTTTTAATATTGCACCATATATTTTAATGAATTCTTTTTGTTCTGCTTCATTTTGCATTAACACTCCTGGTGCAAATTTAGAAGTTAATTTTTCAACTAAAGATTTATAACCTTCAAACGTTTTGCCATTATCATCTTCATATCCATAATAATAGTCATTATATGGCTTTAATAAAACTATTCCATGAGCTTCTTCATCACCGAATTTAGCTAACGCTTCATTAAGTCTATTTTCTAAGTTTCTAAACGAAATTATATTACCATATGTTTTAACACTATTTAAGATTCTATTAGTTCTTGAAAACGCTTGAATTAAACTATGCCATTTAAGGTTCTTATCAACCCATAATGTATTTAATGTTTTTGCATCAAAACCTGTTAAAAACATATTAGCGACTATTAATATATCAATCTCTCTATTCTTCATTCTTAAAGAAACATCTTTATAGTAATTTTGAAATTTTTCTGACGAAGTATCATAACTTGTTCCAAACATATTATTATAATCTTTAATAGCATTTTCTAAAAATGTTCTATCATCTGTACTTAATGCTTCTGTTGTTTCAGAGTTTTCATCAATTACTCCGTCTTCTCCATTAACACCATAAGAATATATTATAGCTACTTTAAGATTGCTCTTTTTAATATCCAACTGTTTTTTAAATTCAGCATAATATTCTTTAGCCATTTTAATACTTGAAACAGCAAATATTGAATTAAATCCATTTATACTTTTCTTTGATTTAACTTCTTCTGCATCTTGTTTTTTAGCAACATCAAGTACATTATCTAAAGTTGAATATACATAACTTTCAGAAGTTTTAGTCTTTGTACTAAAATGATCAATAATATAATCTGTTATTAAATTAATTCTTACTTGATTATCAAATAATTTTTCTTCATCAATGTTATACACTTTTTCATCTTTAACATCATCAGATATATCTACTCTACCAACATATTCATATCTAAATGGCAAAACATTCTTATCTGCAATAGCATTTACTATTGTATAAGTATGTAATCTTTCTCCAAAGATTTGCTCTGTTGTTTCAGAGATGCCTTTTATTGTTCTAGCATTTTCTGGGAATATTGGAGTTCCAGTAAATCCAAATAAATAGTATTTATTAAATTTCTTAATAATTGCTTTATGCATATCACCAAATTGTGATCTATGACATTCATCGAATATAAATACTACATGTTTATTAAATACTTCACTCTTTTCATTCTTTTTAATAAATTGAGAAAGCTTTTGAATTGTAGTAATAATAATCTTAGTACTTGGATCATTTAATTGTCCTTCTAGTATTTTTGTTGAAGTATTAGAATTAGCTGCTCCCTCTTTAAATCTATCGTATTCTTTCATTGTTTGATAATCTAAGTCTTTTCTATCTACAACAAATAATACTTTATCAATAAAGTCTAATTTACTAGCAAGTTGTGAAGTTTTAAATGATGTTAATGTTTTTCCAGAACCTGTTGTATGCCAAATATAACCACCTGATTTTAAAGTTCCATAAAACTTATTATTATATGCGATATTAATTCTATTTAAAATTTTTTCAGTAGCAACTATTTGATAAGGACGCATTACTAATAAATCCTCTTCAGAGGTAAACACACAATACTTAGTTAATATATTTAATAACGTATGTTTAGTAAAGAAAGTTTTAGCAAAATCTATTAAATCAGTAATACCATTATTTTTTTGATCTGCCCAATATGAAGTAAATTCAAATGAGTTTGACTTCTTTTTCTTTTGATTATTTATATGAAACTCTCTTGTAGTATTTGAATAATACTTAGTTAATGTTCCATTTGATATAACAAATATTTGAACAAAGTTATATAAACCAGATCCTGCCCAGAAAGAATCTCTTTGATATCTTTCTATTTGATTAAAAGCTTCTCTTAAATCTACTCCTCTTTTTTTAAGTTCTACATGAACTAAAGGTAGTCCATTTACTAAAATAGTTACATCATATCTATTATCAAAGTTACCACCATTATTAACATACTGATTTAATACTTGAAGACTATTATTATGAATATTATTCTTATCTATTAAATAGATATTTTTCTTTTCACTTGAATCAAGAGTTATTTCTTGTTTATAATCTTCTTGAATTAATCTTGTTTTTTCAATTATATAATCATTTTTATTAGCAATTACTTTTGCGAAGAAAGAATCCCACTCTCCATCAGTAAATTGATAATTATTTAATTTTTCTAATTGTCTTCTTAAGTTAAGAATTAATTCATCTTCAGAGTTAATATTTAATCTTTCATATCCCTGTTCAACTAAAGTTTTAATTAATTCTTTTTCAAGAGCATCTTCACTTTGAAAAGATGTTGCCACTCTATTTAATCCTATATATTCAGCTAATACAGTAGAGTTATCATTTTCACTTATTAAACCTATACTACTCACTAACACTCAACTCCTCAAAGTTTAATAATTTATTTCTATAATATTCATATTGTTTTCTTCTTAATTCAATTTCTGCAGGAATAATATCTTTAACATTTCTTATAAGGTTTTCAAATTTATCAAATAAACTTATTATTCTTTTTTGTTCTTCTATAGTTGGCAAAATAATATCCATTTTTTCAAACACACTAATTGAAATACGAGGAACGCTTGCTCTTCTAACCATTGATTTAATGTAAGAATCATTGCTTTTAAGAAAATAATACAAATATTTATCAAGTATAGAGGAAGTGCAACTACATTTCAAGCAATCATCAGCCGCCCATATTTTATCATTAACGAATCCAATTTCTCCAGCTGCACCGGCACTTATTATAATAGTTTTATTATTTTCAAAATTGTAGTCACCATAATATCCAAGTGGTGTCATGCTATTTTGATAAACTGGATATAGGTTATCTGAAAAATACGTTTCTAAATCTTTCTTTACAACTCTTTTCCCTCTACTAAAATTTACGATAGATCCAAGTTTAACTGATTGACCTTTAACCGAATTAAAAGACTTGTTTAAATAATAATCATATTGTTTTATTCTTTCTTCTAATTCTGTGGTTAATAATTTTTCTAATCCATTAACAGTCAAATCCTCAAACTCATCAAAAATTCTTACTATTTCCTTTTGTATTTCCATAGGTGGAATTGGAATTCTATATTCTTTCTTAATTACTGACGGATGTGCTTTATGATTGTAATCATATGTTTTTTTTGTCCATTCATTTGTTAAAATATAATATAAATATTTAGTATCTATTAGCAAAATATCTTGTACTTTCAACCATCCACTTACATTAGTTATAGAATACTTAGGAGCATTCCTATAAAAAAAACGACCGCCACCATCTATACTCCAACTAATTCTTACATCATCGAACATATATTTTCCATATCTTCCAATTTCACCATTTCCAACAGCAGAACTCGAATATACAGGATAACTTCCAGGATTATCTATTATATCTTTTTTGCTAATAACATTGCCACGACCAAGGACTATTTTTCCATTTTCTTCCAATTCAGATAATTGGTAATATCTCACTCCATTAGGACACAACTTTTTTATCAATTCATTAATCTTACTCATGATTACCGACCTCAAGTTCGCTGATTATTATTTCAAGCTCTTTCCTAATTTGTTGTTGTTTTGGTATAATTTCGGCTAATCTCTTATTTACTTCTACTATATCAATATTAATATCAGCAATTTTCTGTTTTAAATATGTGTTAACTGATATGATATAATCATTATCTTTAACTTCGTCATATGTAGCTAAATACGATTTGTTTTCAAACGTTTCTCTATTTTTTAATAAGTTTATTATGCTGCTAATATTTTCTTCTGACAGTTTATTCTTATTAGTATTTCTAATACATTCTTCTGATGCATCAACAAACATAATATTATTATCAGATTTATTCTTTTTTAAAACTAAAATGCAAGTTGCTATTGGCGTTCCAAAAAATAAATCTGCCGGTAATTGAATAACTGCATCAACAAAATTATTATCAATCATATATTGTCTAATCTTTTGTTCCGCTCCGCCTCTATAAAGAACTCCTGGAAACTCAACTATTGCAGCAGTTCCTTTTGGAGATAACCATGATAGCATATGCATAGTAAATGCAAGATCTGCCTTTGATTCTGGCGCTAACACACCTGCTGGAGCAAATCTTTCATCATTTATTAGTAGTGGATTAGATTTACCTGCCCATTTTATTGAATAAGGTGGATTAGATACTATTGCATCAAATGGTTCATCATTCCAATGTGCTGGATGTATTAATGTATCTCCTCTTTCAATACTAAAATTATTGTAATTAATATTATGTAAGAACATGTTTATTCTAGCTAAGTTGTAAGTTGTAAGATTTATCTCCTGACCAAAGAATCCCTCTCTTACATTTTCTTTTCCGAGTATCTTAGCAAATTTTAAAAGCAATCCACCTGAACCACAGGCAGGATCATATACTTTATTAACAGAAGTTTTATCCATTATTACTATTTTTGCCAGTAATTCTCCAACTTCTTGAGGAGTAAAGAATTCTCCACCTGATTTACCTGCCGATGAAGCATACATTGTCATCAAGAACTCATATGCATCTCCGAATAAATCTATATTATTTTCTTCATAATCTCCAAAGTTCAAATCTCCAATTGCATTTAATAATTTAACGAGTTTTTCATTTCTCTCATCAACCGTGTTACCCAATTTATTATCAATTGTAAAATCATCAAATAAACCTTTAACATCATCTTCTGATGCTGAGCCTCTTGCTGATGATTCAATGTTATTAAATACATTTGAAATAACAACATTTAGGTTTTCATTTTTATCGGCACCTTTTCTTATGTTGCAAAACAATTCACTTGGAAAAATAAAGAATCCTTTCTCATCAAGTATTTGTGATTTTCCAAGCAATGCTTCTTCATCAGAAATATTTCTATATTGAAAATCTGTAATACCTGCTTTTCTTTGATTTTCATTAACATAGTTTTCAATATTTTCTGATATAAATCTATAAAATAACAATCCTAAAACGTATTGTTTAAAATCCCATCCATCAACTGAACCTCTTAACTCATTTGCAATTTTCCAAATAATTTTATGAAGTTCTTCTCTTTCTCTTTCTTTCTTATTATTCATATTACTTACCGCCTTTTATTTTATACACAAAATAGAGAATCAAAGTATACTTAACAGAATCGTTTACATTAGTTTTATTTAATTCCAACAAGTTGTCTATGATTTCTTTACCTTTATAAAAATCACTTAAGTCTTTTCCAACAAACATATTTTTATTAATTGCTGCTTTTAATTGGTCAAGGGTAGCAATCTGCAGTTGATATATTAAATTATCAATCATGTGGCACCTCCTAGATATCTCCTAAGCAAATTATAACACACTATTTCACAAAATTTGATTTTTTGCAAATAGTTGGCTTTAGAATTAATCTAATCATATGTATAAGTTTGCTACGTTTTAATTAAAATAAAAAAGTTGAAATAAAATCATAAGTAACCAACATCCCGTATTTTTAATAAAAATAAAATATTTACCACCACACAAAAAATGGAGCCTTTCGGCTCCTTCAGGGGGTTTTGGTTGATAACACTCTAACATTAAGTCGTTAGAGATTATCAGCATGGCTATTAATACCATGCCTATAATAATAATATAAAATTATTATCTCTTTGTCAATTTCTTTTAACTAATTTTTTTAAGTTCTTCATAATAAAGAGCATCAGCTGTTTTCATATAAGGAAATACATAAATGTAAGCTATTCCAAATGTAATTAAACATAATAAAAACCATCCAATAAAACTCAATTTAAAGCAGAAATAATCGCCTTTATAACCATTCATCATTACTTTACTTTTATTAATACAAGTCATTGCATCGGTTTCACCATCAGCCATAATATAAGGAGCCATTGAGTATTTAATAGCTGCGATAATACCTGGAATAATTAATAATAAAGTCCATAATGTAGTAAATAAGCCTATTAAGAAAAATAGTAAGAATATTGGTCCAAATTGTTTATAATAACCAAAAATATCTTTTAATTGAACATCTTTGCCTCTTACAAAATCTAAGTAATATACTATAATACCAAATTCAATAGGATATAATGCAATTGTTACTAAAGATGCTATTCCATCTCCACTAGTATTTTGTAAATCTGTAAAATCTGTTGTACAAAGAGTTACTACAAGTTGTATCGCAAATACAATTAAAGATGGCAATATTAATTTCCAAATATTTCCTTTAATTTTATTTCTTGCTTCTTCTTTTATTTTTGTATAATTCACGTTCTCACACCTTTCTAT
>CAKOIQ010000016.1 GCA_934086935.1 uncultured Bacilli bacterium | reverse complement strand
GACCTACACCCTTAGCAGGGGCGCCTCTTCAACCACTTGAGTACTACTCCGTGCCAACAAGAAAATTTTACTATAAAACTTCTTGCTTGTCAATTAAATTTAGTAAACTTCTGATTTGATTGATTCAATAAAGTTTTTAATTAAAGAAATATAATCAATATTATTTTTTCTTTGTTCTTCCGTTAAAGTATACATATTAGGAACATTAACAATTTTAGCTCCAGAAGATACTAAATTTTTAATAGTATCATTTTCTTCAGTATCAGATAATTTAAATAAATAGCTATTAGTTTTAGTACTAAAATAATTTTTAGCTTTAGAAATGTTTGTATTAGAATTTTCGTCACTAGAAGAGATAGAAATAACTTCAAAACCATATTTTTCTAAAAATTTAAAAGCATTGTCAGCAGTTATAATTCTTTTATTAGAAGTACTTTCAGCAACTATTTTAAGTTCAGCATCTAATTCAGACATAGTTAATTTTAAATCTTCATATTTTTGATCGATGCTATCACTTAAAGTAGAATTAGTTATATAATCTTTTAAGCTGTTTTTAACATTAGAAGTCATCATTAAGAAATTAGAAGGACTTAACCAAAGTTCAGTAACATTATTCTTGATTTCTAAACCTCTAGATACATCTATTATATCCATTTTAGCATTTTTATTTATTAGATTAGCAGCAACATCTTTTTCACTTACTAAACCATTGTAAATAAACATATCTCCTTTAGAAAAGTCATTTAATTTCTTGTTAGTTATAGTGTAATTATTAATATCTGCTCCATTAGGGTAGATACTATATATTTTAGAATGATTACCATATAAGTAATTAGTAATATATTCAATAGGATATACTGTGGTATAGATAGTTATGTCATCATAATTATCTTTTTTTATGCATCCAGTTAGGGTTGTTAGGATTACTCCTAGTAATATAATTAATTTTAATTTTTTCATTTTAAATTCTCCTTTAATGGGTCATATCCATATTTTCCAAAGGGGTGACACCTTAATATTCTTTTTATTCCTATTTTTAAGCCTTTTAAAGCACCATATTTATCTATTGCTTGTTTAGTATATTCTGAACATGTAGGAATGAATCTACAATTTTTATGAGTAGATAATGGAGCGCTTTGATAAAGCTCAATCATCTTAATTAATATCTTTTTCATATTTATAATTATATAATAAAATGATATAAAAATAAATAATATTCTTTTTTTTATGGTTGGTTTTTGCTAAAATAGTGATGTAGTCTAGAAACTAATTGGTTTTTGGTATATAATTAGAAAATGGTGATTACTATGGATTTAACAAAATATGGAGTAAGGGATGATAATCCTATTTTAAGAATGGCTTTAACTCATACTAGTTACGCTAATGAACATAAATGTCCATCTTATGAAAGATTAGAGTATTTAGGTGATGCGGTTTTAGAACTTATTATGAGTGATTATTTTTATAAACATACTGATTATTCTGAGGGAGAAATGAGTAAGAAAAGAAGTATGTATGTATGTGAAGAAGCTTTATTTGAATATGCGAATAATATTGGTTTACCTTCTCGTATTATGGTTGGTCATGGTTTAGAACATGCAATTAATCAAACTATTATTGCGGATGTATTTGAAGCAGTAGTAGCATGTATTTATTTAAATGGTGGTTTTAGTAAAGCTAGAGAATTTGTATTAGATGTAGCACTTCCTTATGTCAAAGAAGATGTTATCTTTTTAAGTGATTATAAATCTTATTTACAAGAATTAGTTCAAACTGATCGTAAGAGTGTTACTTATAATGTTATTAAAGATGAAGGTCCTAGTCATGATAAGTATTTTGAAGTAGAAGTAGTTGTTGATGGCATTGTTTATGGTAAGGGTTCAGGAAAGAGTAAAAAAGAAGCTGAACAGAATGCAGCTAAGAATGCAATTGAATTAAGTGTGGGTGGAAATAAATGAAGTTATTAAAGATAAGTCTGCATGGTTTTAAAAGCTTTGCAGATAAAGTTACAATAGATATTAAAGATGGTATTACCGGAATAGTTGGACCTAATGGTTCAGGTAAAAGTAATATTGTTGATGCTGTTAGATGGGTTTTAGGTGAACAATCTTTAAAAGATATTCGTGGTGGTAATACATCTGCTGATGTAATATTTGCCGGTTCTAAAAGTAGAAGTCCTTTAACAAGAGCTTGGGTATCTTTAACTTTTGATAATCAAGATCATTATTTAAAAAGTGATTTAAATGAGCTAGAGATTAAAAGAGTAGTTTATGCTTCTGGAGAAAATGAATATTATATTAATAATGATCAAGTAAGATTGAAAGATATAACTAATTTATTTATAGATTCTGGTTCTTCAGTTAATTCTTTATCAATAATTTCTCAAGGTAAAATTGGAGAAATTATTAATGGCAAACCGGAAGAAAAAAGAGCAATTATTGAAGAAGCCGCAGGAGTTTTAAAGTATAAGAAACGTAAAGAAGAAACTTTAAGAAAATTAGATCGTACTAATGATAATTTAGAAAAGATTAATTTAGTAATAGATGAATTAATGGTTAATTTAGAACCATTAAAAGAACAAGCTAGTACAGCTAAGAAGTATTTAGATTTAAAAGGTGAATTAGAAAATACGGAAATAGCGTTACTTGCTCATGATATAGCAGAGATAAGTGATAAATATAAATTAGATAAGGAAAGACAAGAACAGTTAAATCAAGATATTTTAAAAGCTGATAATCTTTCTTTAGTAGATTCTTCTAAAATAGATAATTTAAAACTTAAACTTATTAAAGTAGAAGATGCAATTAGTAAACATAGTGATGATTTATATACAATAACTAAAGAAATTTCTAAAATAAATGCTGAAAAGCAAATTATGATGGAAAGAGAAAAATATAAAGTTGAAGATTCTAAATTACAAAGTAATGTAATGAATTTAAAAGAACAAGAATTAAAACTTAAGAATGATATAGATTATTTAGTTAATGAAATAAAGAATAAGAAAGATAATTTAGATAGTAAAGAAAAAGAATATACTGCTTTAAGTAATGAATTAAAAGAAGAAAATTTAGTTAGAAATTTACTTATTAATAATTTAGCAGTTTTAAATAAAGATGAACTTACTTTAAAGAATCAAATTGATATTTTAAAAGATGTGATTGAAAGCGATAGTAAACTTCCATATGCAGTTAAGAATGTTGTAAATAATCATAGATTAAGTGGAATTCATAATATATTAGGTAAAGTAATTGAAACTGAAGAAAAATATAGTACAGCAATTGATATAGCTTTAGGATATACATCTAATGTAATTATTGTTGATAATGAAAATAATGCCAAAGATGCAATTAGTTATTTAAAACAAAATGGATTGGGTAGAGTTACTTTTTATCCAATTAATTTAATTAAACCTAAAGGAGTAGATTTTAATACTTTAAATAAGATTAAAAATGAAAGTAGTTTTTTAGGGATTGCTTCTGATTTAGTTAAATATAATCCAATATATAGAGGAATTGTTCTTAATGCTTTAGGTAATACTTTAATAGTAGATAATATTAATAATGCTAATGTTATTGCGAGAATGATTAATCATACTTATCGAATTGTTACTTTAGATGGTGAATTACTAAATGCTGGTGGTTCAATTACTGGTGGTAATAATAAGAGTGGTTCAGGATTACTTAATCAAAAGTTTGAACTTGAAAATAAGATATCTTTACTTAAAACTAAGACTAAAGATATAAAGATAAAAGAAGAAGAAATTAATGAACATGATCGTAATTTAAAATTACTGGAAAATAAAGTGTTTATTTTTGGTAATGAAGTTAATGCTTTAAAAGAAGTTATTTTAAGAAAAGAAAATGATTTAAGTTCATTACGAGATAATTTAACTAGTGTTGTTAATGAGATTAATGGTACCAAAGGTTTACTTGAAAAACAAATAGATAAACAAGTAGAAGAAATATTAGATAAATATTATAAAGCTAATAATAAGAAAGAAAACTTAGAATTTAAGTTATCAGAACTTAAGAATGATAAAAATGATTTACAAAGTGAAATTAATGAATTGGAACTTGCTAATAAGAAACAAAATAGTGAGTATAATAAGTTAATTAATGAACTTAAAACAATTGAAGTTGCGATTGGTAAAGAAGAAATGAAGTTAGATTCTTATTTACTAAGACTTAATGAAGAATATGGTATGACTTTTGAAAAAGCCAAAGAATATGAACTTACAATAGAATTAGATGAAGCTAGAAGTATGGTTAATTCTTTAAAGAGAGATATAAGAGCTTTAGGAGAAGTTAATACTGGAGCTATAAGTGAGTATGATAGGGTTAATACAAGATATACTTTCTTAACTGGTCAAAAAGATGATTTAAATTCTTCTATTAATGATTTGTTATCTATTATTAATGAACTTGATGATACGATGAAAGATAAATTAACAAATACTTTTAATGAACTTAATAATGAATTTAGTAAAGTATTTAAAAAGTTATTTAAGGGTGGAGAAGCTAACTTAGTGTTAACTAATCCAGATGATATTTTAAATACAGGATTAGAAATTAAAGCGGTTCCTCCTGGAAAAGATATTAAAAATACAAAATTATTATCTGGTGGAGAAGCAACTCTTACGGCAATATCTTTATTATTTGCTATCCTTAATATTAGAACTGTACCATTTTGTATTTTAGATGAGGTAGAAGCAGCTCTTGATGAAGCAAATGTTGATATGTTTGGTAATTACTTACATACATTGGATTTAAAAACTCAATTTATTATAATTACCCATAAAAAGAGAACTATGGAGTATACCAATAATTTATACGGTATAACAATGCAAGAATCTGGTGTATCTAAATTAGTAAGTGTTAAATTAGATTAAAACTATGCAAAAATGCATAGTTTTTTTAGTTTGTTAACATTCACTGATGATTGATGTTTATAGTACAATAAAGAAGAAAATAGGAGTGGATGTTAACCATGGATAACAAGCAAAGATTAGTATTATTAGTAACTGGGTTATTTTTGGTTTTATTATGTGGAGGATTATCATATGCCTTCTTTTCAAGTGTAAGCAATAATGAATCTTCTTCTACTATCTTTGCTAAAGGTGGTACAATGACAATAAAGTATGCTAATGGTTCCGGTACTATTAAAATGCAAAATATTTATCCCAGAGAAGAAGCCTGGGTTAATAAAGTATTTACTGTTACCGGTAATAATACCACTGACTTAGAAATGAATTATAGATTGTATTTAGTTATTAAAGATAATGGTTTTAATTTTGGAGATTTAACATATTCAATAAGTGGAACAGCAACCAATTTAGCAGATGCTTTAATAATGCAAGTAATGTACCAAGTAATGCATTTAACTCATGGGATGTAAGTGATAAGCAAAATGGAAGTGTCATGGCATATACCTTAGATGAAGATAATGATGGTTTATATGAAGTATATATTGGACAAAATGGAGAAGTAGTAGCCAATCCTAATTCTAAAGATCTATTTAAAGGTTTCTCAAAACTAGAATACCTAAATTTAAATAATCTAAATACTTCAAATGTCACGAGTATGATGAATATGTTTGAGGGGAATACATTAACTACCTTAAATTTAAGTAGTTTTGATACATCAAAAGTAACCGATATGTCATATATGTTTAAAAATGCAAGTGCCACTACAGGATACGCACGTACCCAAATCGATGCAGATAAATTTAATGCAAGTAATGAAAAACCATCTGGTCTTACATTTGTTGTTAAATCATAATTAATTTAAATGATGTAAATTGCTTATAAATTTAATAGAGGTAATTTATTATGTGATTAAAAAAGTGTCATTAAGTGACATTTTTTTTATGGGATAAGATATATATTTTTAATGGTGATGATATGAAAAGATTTATTGCTAGAAAAAGATATAATTATAGATTTATTAAAGTGATTGGAGTTATTTTATGTTTTATAGTGGGTTTTGGGTTAATTGTAAATGTTTTATTTAAAAGGGTAATAAAGAAAAGTAGTGGAATTAATGTTAATGAATTGCTTGCTTTTAGTAGTAATAATTTAATTGGTAATATTTCTTTTTTAGATATTATTAATTTTAATTTAAGTGCTCCGGATAGTTTAATTAAAAATGCTTTGGAAAATAAGCAGGATGTTAAGACGGTTGTTAGTAGTTCTAAACCTATAGTTTATATTTATAATACGCATCAGACTGAGGAATATGCGAGAGGTTCTTTGGGTTATTATAATATTACTCCTACGGTTTATATGGCTTCTAATATTTTAAAAAAGGAACTTGATGGTTATGGAATTATGAGTATTGTTGAAGATAATAGTATTAAAAAGATTCTTAATGAGAATGGGTGGAAATACAATCAATCTTATTATGCGAGTAAATTATGTTTAGAGAATGCTAAGAAGAAGTATGATTCTTTGAATTATTTTATTGATGTTCATAGGGATAGTGTATCTAAGGTTGTAGAGATTAATGATGTTAGGTATGCGAAGATGATGTTTGTAGTGGGAATGAATCATGCTGATTATGAAGAAAATAGTAAATTAGTTGTTCGTCTTAATGATTATTTGAAGGAACATTATAAGGGGGTTATGAGGGATATTTTATATAGTCCAAAGAATAAGTATAATCAAAATTTTCATCATAATACTTTATTAGTTGAAATTGGAGGACCGGATAATACGATTGATGAGGTTTATAATAGTGTTTTAGCACTTTCTGAGGCTTTTTATTACGTGATTGGAGATAAAGTTAATGGAGGAGAATAAGGGTAAAAAATATAAGAAATTTAAAGTTATTATGTATGGGGTTCTTTTACTTTTTTGTTTACTTTATTTTGCTAGTAAGACTGGCTATTATGAAAAGAAAACTTATAGTGATACAGTTTTAACTAAAGAGGCTTTAAAACAATTTGAAAAAGATGTTAGTGAGGGAAAGGCGGTTGATTTAAAAGATTATGTTGAAGTTAATGTTCATAATTATAATAATAAATATTCTAAGTTAGGGTATGATATTAGTAATATTATAGATAAAACGATTAATGATGGAGTTTCTTGGTTTTTAAAAATAATAAAGACTTTATTTAGTTAATTAAATATGCTATGATTTTTGTAGGGTGAATCTCATGGGTAAAGTTAAATATGTTTTAAGTAGAATATTTAAAATGGATTATCAAAATATGTTTAAGGTGGCTAAAAAGGTTAGTAAAAAAAGTCATATATGTATATATAATATTGTTATTGATATGATTATGTGTGGTTTTAAATATGGAGCTGGATATTATGATTATCAAGAGTTTGAGTTTTATAGATTAACTGATGAAGAAAGAAGAACTTATTTAACTAGAACTAAAAATAATTTAATTATTAGAAAATATAATAATAAAGATGATTTTTATTTATTTGATCAAAAGGATAAATTTAATGAACTTTTTAAAGATTTTTTAAAGAGGGATTATATGGTTATTGATGGTAAGAATCTAGAGAAATTTAAAAAGTTTGTTCATAAACATAAGTTTATTATTGTTAAACCTATTGATGGTGAAGGTGGACATGGCATTATGAAGTATGAGATTACGGAAGATGCGAATGTTGAGGCTTTATATGATACTTTAATTAAATGTAATCAATTACTTGTTGAAGACTGTGTTAAACAACATAGAAAGATTAATACTTTATATTCTGGTTCTGTTAATACTATGAGATTATTTACTTTTCTTGATGGAGATGAAGTTAATGTTGTTAATTCAGTTTTTAAGATAGGTAATGGGGGAGTTACTGATAACTTTAGTAGTGGTAGTATGTATACTTTTTTAAATGATGAAGGGGTTGTTATTGCTCCAGCTATTGATCAAAATGATGATGTTTATGAGTATCATCCAATAACTAAAAAAGATATTTATGGATTTAAGGTTCCCTTTTATGAAGAAGCATGTCAAATGGTTAGGGAAGCTGCTAAAGTTGTTCCTAGTGTTAGATATGTGGGTTGGGATGTAGCAATTACTAATAAGGGACCAGTTATTATTGAAGGAAATTGTTTTCCCGGTGTATTTCAAATTAAACCTTCTTTTGATAAGAGTCATACGGGAATTATTCCTAAGTATAAAAAATATATGAAGGATATAGATTTATAAGTAAGTTTAAACTTACTTTTTTTTCATAATTTTATATTTAAAATCCTTTTTGGTATTGAATAATAAAATAGTTGCTTCCGTAATCTGATGTAGGCAATAATTATAATTTAAAGAAAGGATGATAGTGATGAATAGTGAAAGAAAACTTAATGTTATTAAGAGAAGAAAATATAATTATAAAATTATTATTGTTATTCCTTTATTTATATTTGCTGGTTTAGTATCAGGATTATTTAGGTATCATTTATTTGCGATTGGTTCTAATTCAATGGTGCCATATTTTAGTAAAGGTGATACAGTTTTAATTGAAAAATTAAGTAATGATGAATTAGATGAAGTTAAAACAGGGGATGTTTTAGCGTTTTATGCTGGTAATGTTATGCTTGTTCATAGGGTTACTGATATTGAAGTAAATGATGATAATTATCTTTTTAGTACAAAAGGAGATAATAATCCAGAACCTGATAATTTTAGAACTGATGGTAATGATGTTTATGGTAAGGTTAAATTTACAATTAAATATTTAGGTATTCCAAGCATAGAAATTAGAGAATTATTAAGTGAGTAGAGAGGATTATCTATGGGGAAGAGTCGCAGAAGGGATTGTATCATATTTTTAGTGATGTTGTTGATAACAGTTTTAGCTATGATATGGTCAATAATTACTTTTTCTAAAAGTTTTGTTAATGGTGATGAAACTACTTTTAGATATAATGAGAATTCTGAATTAAATTATCGTGTTAAATTACTTGAAAATAATTTTTATGAAAAAGATTATTTAACAGAAGATTATGATTTGGTTGCTGGTTCAATTGATAAAATTGAAGTTGATTTTAAATATTTATTTGGAGCTTCTGATTATTTTACAGGTAAATTTAATCGTAAGATAAAAGCGAATATTATTGCTTATCAAACAGACGTTTGGTGGGCTATAAGCCCTAGTTATTATGATTCTGGTAGTAATATGAAAACAGTTAATGTTTTCTTAATTAAGAGTGATGGAACCTTATCAGATTGGCCTGATGCTAATTTAGTAGCAGGAACAAGATATATAAGACCAGTAATAACTTTAAATGTAGAAAGACTAAGTGGAGGCACTGGTAGTTCGGCTGATCCTTATACTTTTAGTTAGATTGAATAAGTTGAATTTCTTAAACTAAATTCAGTTTTTTAACGGATTTTTTTTATTAAATTATAGTTTTAAATGAAAATTTAATAAAAGTGAAAAAAGTACTTGAATATAGTAAAAAAATATATTATAATTAACTTGTTCAGTTAGATTTGTCCCCGTAGCTCAGCTGGATAGAGCATACGCCTTCTAAGCGTACGGTCGCGCGTTCGAATCGCGCCGGAGACACCATTTAAAAAAATACACTCTTAATTGAGTGTTTTTTTGTATATCAAGAAAAAACGTTTACAAAAAAATAAAATTAAATCTTGATAAAAAAATAATCTCATGGCAAAAATGATAATGGTTATTCATTATCATTTTTTAATTTACCACTACAAATGTTACGTTACATAGAACAAAAAATTCAATTTGTTAACCTTGATCAAGGGGAGATTATAGTACAATAAAATAGAAATAAGGAGTGTTTGTTAACCATGGATAAGAAACAAAAAATAGTTTTATTAGTAACAATATTATTTTTGATTTTATTATGTGGAGGATTATCATATGCTTTCTTCTCAACAGTAACTAACAGCGAATCATCATCAACAATTCTTGCCACCGTTACCGGTAATAATACAATTGATTTAGAAATGAGATTTTTACCAACTTTATTTGATTCTAAAGAATCTGGTGATTTAGATGATAATTTGTTACTTGATTTTTAAAATAATTAATGTTAAGATTATTTAAGAAAACGAAGATATAGGATTATAGTTAAAGATGTTTTTAAAGAGAGTTAGTGGCTGGTGGAAACTAATAAAACTATTTAATGAATCTACCTATTAGTGATGTTAATAGCATCCGGCATAGCCGTTATAATAATTAAGTTAATAAAGGATGGTACCGCATTTAGATGCTCCTTGGTATTGTCCTTTTTTTGTTAGGAGAATTTAGATGAATATTAAACGATCGAGGAAATGTATTTATAAATAATTTAATTAGAGAAAGGTGATTATATGATAGATATTAAATTAATAAGAGAAAATAAAGAATTAGTTAAAGAAAATATTAAGAAGAAATTTCAAGATGAAAAGTTACCTTTAGTTGATGAAGTTTTTGAACTTGATAAAGAAGTGAGAGAAGCTAAACTTAAAGGTGATAATTTAAGAAGTGAAAAGAATAATCTTTCTAAGAGTATTGGTGCTTTAATGAAAGATGGTAAAAAAGATGAGGCTGAAGAATTAAAGAAAAAGATTGCAGATATGGATGCTCAAATTAAAGTGTTAGAAATAAGTGAAGAAAAGAAAAATGCTTTAATTAAAGAGAAAATGATGGTTATTCCAAATATTATGGATAAAAGTGTTCCAATTGGTAAGGATGATAGTGATAATGTTGAAGTAGAAAGATTTGGAGAACCAGTTGTTCCTAACTATGAAATCCCTTATCATGCTGATATTATTTTAAATTTAAATGGTATGGATAAAGAAGCAGCAGGTAGAACCAGTGGAGAAGGTTTTTATTATTTACTTGGGGATATTGCTAGATTACATGAAGCTATGATTGCGTATGCAAGAGATTTTATGATTAATAAAGGTTTTACTTATGCAATTCCTCCATTTATGATTCATTCTAATGTTGTAACAGGAGTTATGTCTTTTCCAGAAATGGAAGCAATGATGTATAAAATAGAGGGTGAAGATTTATATTTAATTGGTACTTCTGAACATTCAATGATTGGTAGATTTAAAGATCAAATGATTAAAAAAGAAGATTTACCTATTAAAATGACTTCTTATTCTCCTTGTTTTAGAAAAGAAGGAGGATCTCACGGTTTAGAAGAAAGAGGTTTATATCGTGTTCATCAATTCGAAAAGGAAGAAATGATTGTTTTATGTGAACCTGAGGATTCTATGAAATATTATGAAGAAATGTGGAAGTATACAGTTGAAATATTTAGAAACTGGAATGTTCCAGTTAGACAATTAGAATGTTGTTCTGGAGATTTAGCAGATTTAAAGGTTAAATCTTGTGATATAGAAGCATGGAGTCCTAGACAAAAGAAATATTTTGAAGTTGGTTCTTGTTCTAATTTAGGTGATGCGCAAGCTAGAAGATTAGGTATTAGAGTTAAAGGCGATAATGGTAATTATTATTTACATACTTTAAATAATACTGTAGTAGCATCTCCCCGTGGATTAATTGCTGTATTAGAAAATAATTATAATGAAGATGGTTCAGTTAATATACCAGAAGTTTTAAGACCATATATGAGTGGATTAGAAAAGATTATTCCTAAAAAATAGTATGATGTTTAGTCATACTTTTTTTATTATAAGTATTTCCAAATACGATTGAATGAGGTATAGTTATTTGTGAATGGAAAAAGTGTATGGAATGAATATAAAAATATTATTTCAAAAATTGTATGAGTATGCTAAAAAGATGAATATTTATAATAAAGTTAGAGATACATTTGATTCTATAATACAAAAAGAAAATATTTTTAAAAAATGATAAATTATTATCATTTTTTTCATATAATATATTGGTGATGATATGGACGATAAGGTTTTTGATAAGGTTAAAAAGAAAACTAATGTAGATAAAGATACAATTATCTCTTTAGCTAAGATGGTTAATGATAATGGTTTAAAGGATGAGAAAACGTTAAGGAGTGTAATTAGTAAACTTAGTATTATGACTGGTAAGGATGTTAGTTTAGAGATGGAAGATAAAATCATTAAAACTATTTTAGATGATAAAGTACCTAAAAATGTAGAAGATATGTTTTAAGTTATTTTAATAAATAACTTTTTTTTATGGTTTATTTTATGAAAAAAATATATTATAATTATGATAGAAGGATGGTAGAGATGAAAAAGAATATAAAATTGGGTATTATTATTGGTGCTGTATTAATAGTAGTTGTAGGATTAGTTTTATTTTTTGTTTTAAGAGGTAAGAAGAAAATTGATTCAAGTACTGAGGGAATAACTTTTAAATATGTTGAACATGAATGTCGTGGTAATTGTAAAGATTATAATTATTTTATTACTTTAGAAGTTTATAAAGATAATGTTTTAATTCCATATACTGAAGAGTTTGTTGTAGGTTATGAAAAGAATAAAGGTAATCCTGAAAATGCTGTAAGAAAACCTGATATTGAATTAATTAAAAGTGATAAAACTTATTATGCAATTATTATTTATCAAGATGGTTTAGATAAGAATATTAATCCTTATCCAACTGTTATTAATGAAAAGGGAGATATTGTTTATGTTCCTGATAATATGGATAAAACTAATAAGTTTAAATTAACTAATATGACTGCCACTACTTATAAGATTGGTAATAAACAATATAGAATTGATAAGGATACTTTATATTATTTTGTAAGTGATGGTTGTGACTTACTTAATATTGAACAAGTATTAATTTATGGTGATTTGGGTAAAGTTCAAGAAATTACTGTAGCTAAAGATTCTTATGAAGTTATTTCTGGTAAGTGGTGTAATAAAGACATTTAATGTCTTTTTTTTATGGTTTTGGAATATATTTTAATCTTTTTCATAAATTTTAATTGAAAGGATATAGATATGGAAAAGAAAGAGATAATTAGTAGCATCTCTGCATGGGGCAAAGGTGAAATATATTTAGGGGTTGTTGGGGCAGTTAGAACTGGTAAAAGTACTTTTATTAAAAAAGTTATTGAGAATTTAGTTATTCCTAATATAGATGATGAAGATTTAAAGAAAAGATGTATTGATGAACTTCCTCAATCAGCACCTGGTAAAACAATTATGACAACTGAACCTAAGTTTGTTCCATCTACTGGTGCTAATATTAAAATTGATGAATTTACAACTAATGTTAAACTTATTGATTGTGTTGGTTATGTCATTAAAACTAGTAATGGTTATGAAGATGAACTTGGTAATCCTAGAATGGTTAAAACTCCTTGGTTTGAAGATGAAATACCATTTGTAGAAGCAGCAGAGATAGGAACTGAAAAGGTTATTAAGGATCATTCGACAATTGGAATTGTTATTACAACAGATGGAAGTATAAGTGAATTTACTCGTGGAGAGTATATGGAAGCAGAAGAGAAGGTTATTAATGAACTTAAAATGATTAATAAACCTTTCATTATTGTTTTAAATAGTGCTCATCCAGATACTGAAGAAACTAGAAAGTTAGCGGAGAATTTAACTAATAATTATAATGTACCGGTTCTTCCTATTAATATTGATAAGATGAATGAAAAGGATATGTATGATATTTTAAAATCGGCTTTATATGAATTCCCAGTTTTAGATGTTGAAGTTAATATTCCAGAGTGGATTCATATTTTAGATAATAATCATCCAATTAAGGTTCATTATTTAGAAAAGATTAAAGAAAGTATGACTAGTATATCTAAACTTAAAGATGTTGATGGAATTATTAAACATTTTGAATCTAGTGAATATATAAATAAAGCTTATATTTCAAATGTTGATGCTGGTAGTGGAATTGTTACTTTAAATTTAGATAGTAGTGAAGAGTTATATAATCAAACTTTAAAGGATGTCTTAGGTGGTATTACAATTAATAAGAGTAGTTTACTTAAGATATTTATTGAATATGCTTCTAATAAAGATGAAAATACTTCAATTAGGGAAGCTTTAAAGATGGCGAAGAGTACTGGTTATGGTATTGTTTATCCAACTTTAAGTGATATGAAATTATCTACTCCAGAGATTATTAAGCAAGGTTCTAGATATGGTGTTAAGTTAAAAGCTGTGGCTTCTTCGATTCACTTAATGAAGGTTGATGTTGAAAGTACCTTTGAACCAATAATAGGTACTGAACTTCAAAGTAAAGAGTTAATTAATTACATTATGAAAGATTATGAAACTGATCCATCTAGTATTTGGAAGAGTGAAATTTTTGGTAGATCTTTAGATGTGATTGTTAAAGAAGGTATTCAAGCTAAATTATCAATGATGCCTGATGCGACTAGATATAAATTGTCTAATACGGTAACTAAGATTGTTAATAAGGGTAGTAGTAATCTTATTGCGATAGTTTTATAGGTATTTTCATGTAAAATAAAGCACTTTTTAAACAAAATCGTGCTTTTTTCTTGCTTTTTATTTTTAATTTTGATATGGTTTATTTGTAGGGTACATAACACCTATAAAATATTACAAAATGGGAGGTAATCGTTATGACTAAACAAGAATTAGTAGAATTTATTGCTAAGGAAGCTAATTTAACAAAAGCTGATGCTTTAGCTGCATTAGAAGCTACATTAAAGGGAATTACTGCTGGTCTTAAAAAAGATGGCAAAGTTGCTTTAGTTGGTTTCGGAACTTATACAGCTAAGAAACGTGCTGCTAGAGATGGAATTAATCCTTTAACTAAGGAAAAATTACATATTCCTGCTAAAATGGCTGTTTCATTCAAAGCTGGAAGCAAATTAAAAGACGCTTTAAACTAATTAACGATTAATAAAAAAAGAAACAATATTTTGTTTCTTTTTTTATTGTTATTTTATCTATAAAATGATAAAATAAAGATGTATACTAGGTGATAATATGAAGATTCAAATAAAAAATAAAAAAATATTTACAATTTTTATGTCTGTATTTTTATTAATTGCTTTTATTGGTATAAGTTATGCATTTTATACAGCAGTAATTGATAATGGAGATGAAGGTAGTAGTATCATAAGTAGAGCAGGTAATCTAGAGGTAACATATACTGATGGTTCAAAGCAAATTATAGGAGCAACTATCTATCCAGGATGGAGTGATTCCAAAACATTTACAGTAAAAAATACTGGTAATGCTGCGGCATCATATTCAATTATGGTAACAAATATAACGAATAATTTTAGTATCAAAGGAAGTGTGTCATTATCATTTGATGGGAAAAATGGTGGTAAAAGTTTAGCTAAAACAGTATTACCACTAAATGATAGTACTTTAATAAGTTATGTACCAATAGCTAAAGGAGTAACACACACATATACAGTAACAACCTATTATAATAATTTAGATGTAGATCAATCACAAGATAAAGGAAAATCCTTTGCATATACAATAGAAATAGATAAAGCATATGGTAATGAAAATGAACCAAATAACTGGACAAGTACAAATGAAGGAACATTACTAGCAGGTATAAAACAAAACTATAGTAAACCAAGTAAAATGTTAACCAATCCATTAAACGAAGGATCATCATCAAGTGAAGCAGTAATGAGTAGTGCAGAAGATGATTATGGAACATCTTACTTCTTCAGAGGTAATGTTCAAAATAATTTTGTATCCTTTGCGGGAATGTGCTGGAGAATCGTAAGAATAACCGGTGATGGATCAATAAAATTAGTATTATATGATTATTCATCAGCAAACTGTACAAATACAGGTAATGATTTAGCTTTTGCAAGATATGATGGAACAGACTATCGAACTCAGTTTAATACTAAAAATGATGATAATGCATATGTAGGATTCATGTACGGAGCACCCAATTCAAGTACATATGCTGAAACACATGCCAACACAAATAAAAGCATAGTATTACAAAATCTAGAAACATGGTATAAAGAAAAATTAATAAGTAATGAAGATAAACTAGCCGATGTAATCTGGTGTAATGATAAAAGCACTACTGATTCCGGTTATGGAAACAGTGATGTTGAATATGGTACATTCAAAAGAATAGGAATAAATGCCACTGGATATAGTTTAATATGTCCAAATGATAAAAATGGTGGTAAATTATCTAAATTTACTGCTAACGATACAATGTATGGTAATGGAAATTTAAATTATAAAATTGGATTGTTAACAGCCGAAGAAAATACATTGGCAGGATATGGTATCTATAGCAATAATGCTTCATCAACATCATATTTAACTAAGAACGCAAACTATTTATATTGGACACTTTCACCAAATTATCTTCATACTGGTAATGCTTCAATTTGGTCGGCCGATAAAACAGGTTATATGGTAGGATTTAGTCTTATATCTTCCTTAGCACTTCGACCATCAATAGCGTTAAGATCAACAGTTAAATTAGGCGGTGGGGATGGTACAGCATCTAATCCATATGTAGTTATTGATGAAATTCAAAGCGATACATTAATTGCACAAGACACTGCAAAAGCAGCAACATCAAAAGCATTTAATGGACCAATTACTAAAGAACAAGTAGAAAAGATTGTTATTAAAAATACAAACACTGTACCAAGTAATGCGATAGCTTCCTGGGATGCCGGTGCAAAACACAACGGAGCAATTATGGCGTATACCTTAGATGAAGATAATGATGGCTTATACGAACTTTACATTGGCCAAGAAGATGGAGTAATAGTTGGATCTAATGCATCATATTTGTTTGGAAAATATAACAAATTAGAAAGTATAGATTTATCTAATCTTAAAACATCCAAAGTAACGAACATGCGATATATGTTTTCTAATAGTGCCGCAACAGAAATAAAAGGGCTTAATCAATTTAATACCTCAAAAGTAACCAATATGTCATGGATGTTTTCTTCTAGTGCCGCAACCTCATTGGATTTAAGTAATTTTGATACCCGCAATGTAACGAACATGCGCGGAATGTTTAGTAGTATTGTTGCAACAACGTTGAATTTAAGTAATTTTGATACCTCGAAAGTAACGAATATGTCATGGATGTTTAATTCTAGCGCCGCAACAACATTAGATTTAAGTAGTTTTGATACCTCAAAAGTAACCGATATGTCTAGTATGTTTTATTATAGTGAAGCAACAAGTATAAATCTAAGTAGTTTTGATACAAGCAATGTTACCAATATGTCTGGTATGTTTTGGATTAGTTCTGCCACCAGTTTAGATTTAAGTAGTTTTGATACCTCGAAAGTAACCGATATGTCAAGGATGTTTAATAAAAGTGCTGCAACCGAAATAAAAGGATTAACTAACTTCAACACTTCTAAAGTGACCAATATGCTTCTAATGTTTGAAGCTAGTAAGGCAACCATTTTAGATTTAAGCAGTTTTGACACCAGTAATGTTACAAATATGTCATCTATGTTTTCTTCTAGTGCCACAACAGAAATAAAAGGACTTAATCAATTTAATACTTCAAATGTTACCGATATGTCTGGTATGTTTTATTCAAGTGCCGCAACAAGTTTAGATTTAAGCAATTTTGATACCTCAAATGTAACAAGTATGTCTATTATGTTTTTTAAAAGTGCCGCAACAGAAATCAAAGGACTTAATCAATTTAATACATCAAAAGTAACCGATATGTCTCGAATGTTTGGGGAAAGTGCCGCAACTAATTTGGATTTAAACAGTTTTGATACATCCAAAGTAACCAAAATGTCATATATGTTTTGGAGAAGTAAAGCAACAAGTATAGATTTAAGTAGTTTTGATACAAGTAATGTTACAGATATGACTGCTATGTTTAAAGAAAGCAAAATCATTACATTGGACTTAAGTAGTTTTAATACAAGTAATGTTACAAATATGTATGAGATGTTTTATCAAAGTGCCGCAACCTCATTAGATTTAAGTAGTTTTGATACAAGTAATGTTACAAATATGTATATGATGTTTAGGGAAAGTAAAGCAACAACATTAGATTTAAGTAATTTTAATACCTCGAAAGTAACCGATATGTCGTATATGTTTATTGGATGTAAAGCAACAACTGGGTATGCTCGTACTCAAGCAGACGCAGATAAATTTAATGCAAGTAGTGGAAAACCATCTGGTCTAACATTTGTAGTAAAATCATAATTAGACGTTTTAATAACGTCTTTTTTTTGATATAATTTTGGAGGTGGTTTTATGCAATATTTTGATAATAATGAAAATTTAAGAAGTGAAATTAGAAAACTTAATTATAAATATGAATCTTATTCTTTTGTTTTTAATAGTGATTTAGGGGTTTTTAGTAAAGATAAAATTGATGATGGTAGTAAATTGCTGGCTGAGTGTTATTTTAAGTATGGTAAACGTGATATTAGTCTTTTAGATGTTGGTTGTGGGATTGGTTTTTTAGGGATTTCTATTTCTAAGATTATGAATGTTCATGCGGATATGGTTGATGTTAATAATAGGGCTATTCATTTGTGTAAGATGAATATGAAGGAAAATGGTGTTGAGGCTAGGGTATGGCATAGTGATGTTTATGATGATGTTTCTGATTTATACGATGTTATTATTAGTAATCCTCCTATTAGGGCAGGCAAGGGTGTTTATTTGCGTATAATTGAAGATGCTTTTAATCATTTGAATGTTGGTGGTGAATTTTGGTTTGTTATGAGAACTAATCATGGGGTAAAGACTGTGATTAAAAATCTAAAGAATAAGTATAATGTTGATATATTAGATAAAGATAAGGGTTTTTATGTGGTTAAAGTTTATGAAAAATAAACTTTTTTTCTTATTTTGAAAAAAGTTTCAATTTTTTTGACTTTTGCTTTAAAAATGGGTTGACAAAGGCTTTTATCTTTTGGTAGAATTTTAGATTGGAACTGTGTCCCTTTTTAGGGATAATAGCGATTAAAAATATATTGTTTGGGGTGAAATTTAGTGGCATACAAAACAGCAAAATTTGGTGACCATAGGGAAAGAGTTACTTTCTCTAAAACTACGAACAACTTTGAACTTACAGATTTATTAGACATTCAAAAGAAATCTTATCAATGGTTTCTAGAAAGTGGTATAAAGGAAGTTTTTGATGACTTATTTCCTGTAGAGAGTTTCACCGGAAATATATCACTTGAATTTAGTGATTATTCTTTTGATGAGCCAAGATATTCTATTAAAGAATGTAAGGAAAGAATGTTAACTTTTTCTGCACCGTTAAAAGTTCAAGCGAGAGTGTTCATTCATGAGACTGGAGAAGTTAAGGAACAAGAAGTTTTCTTAGGAGATATGCCTTTAATGACTGAAAGCGGTACTTTCATTATTAATGGTGTTGAAAGAGTTATTCAATCTCAACTTGTAAGAAGTCCATCTATTTATTTTAAACGTGAAATAGATAAGAATGGTAGACCGGTAGTATCTGGAGAAATTATTCCGAATAAGGGTACTTGGTTAGAATTTGAATTAGATGCAAGAGATGTTATTTATGTAAGAATAGATCGTACTAGAAAAGTGCCTGTTACTACATTATTAAGAGCTATTGGATTATCTAGTGATGAATCTATTAAGTCTGTATTTGGTGATAATTACTTTATTAATAATACAATTGAGAAAGATAGTACTAAAAATACTGATGAGGCTTTAATTGAAATTTATGAAAAGTTAAAACCAGGAGAACCTGCTACTTTAGATAGTGCTAAAAACCAATTAATTGTTAGATTTTTTGATAGATTTAGATATGACTTAGCTAAAGTTGGTAGATATAAATTTAATAAGAAATTAAATGTATTAGATAGATTACTTGGTTGTACTTTAGCTGAAGATATTAAAGATGGTAAAGAGGTTATTGCTTCTAAGGGTGAAGTTATTGATAAGAAACGTTTAGAAGAGTTAAGACCTTACTTTGCTAAGGGTGTTAATTTAAAAGAAGTTTCTATTAATGAAGAGTTAGATACTTATAATAAAGTACAAGAAGTTCTTGTTTATGATAAAAATGATAAAGAAAAGATAGTTAAAATTATTGGTAATGATCAATCTATAGATGTTAGAAGACTTACTATTAGTGATTTATATGCTGCTGTTAGTTATTATTTAGATTTACTTGCTAATATTGGTAATATTGATGAAATTGATCATTTAGGTAATCGTCGTGTTAGACAAGTTGGTGAATTAATTCAAACTCAATTTAGAGTTGGTATGAGTCGTATGGAAAGAGTTATTCGTGAGAGAATGACTACTCAAGAGATTGAAAATGTTACTCCTAAGACTTTAATTAATATTAGACCTGTAACTGCGGCTTTGAAAGAGTTTTTTGGTTCATCTCAATTATCTAAGTTCATGGATCAAATTAACCCTATTGCTGAGTTAACTGATAAGAGACGTTTAAGTTCTTTAGGACCAGGTGGTTTATCTAGAGATAGAGCTGGTATGGATGTTCGTGATGTTAATGAATCACACTATGGTCGTATTTGTCCAATTGAATCACCAGAGGGTGCTAATATCGGTTTAATTACTTCTTTAGCTTCTTATGCTAAGATTAATGAATATGGTTTTATTACTACTCCTTATCGTAAAGTAGAAAATAAACATATTTTAGATGAAGTTGTATATTTAACTGCTGATGAAGAAGCAGATTATTATATTAGTCAATCAACTATTAATATTGATGCTGATAACAATATTGCTGATGAAACTGTTGTTGCTCGTTTAAATGGTGAGAATGTAATGGTTAAGAGTGACTTAGTAAACTTTATTGATGTTTCTCCAAGTCAAATTGTTTCTATTACAACAAGTTGTATTCCATTTTTAGATCACGATGATGCAAGACGTGCATTAATGGGTTCTAACATGCAAAGACAAGCTGTTCCACTACTTAAGACTGAAGCTCCTATTGTTGGTACTGGTGTTGAATATGTAGCTGCCAGAGATTCTGGTTCTACTATTGTTGCTAAGGCTGATGGTGTAGTTGAATATGCTGATAGTAAAAAGATTGTTGTTAAAAATGCTAAGGGTAAAGATGAATATTATTTAGCTAACTTTGAAAGAAGTAATGCTGAAAGTAATATTTCTCATAATCCTATTGTTAAAAAGGGTGATAAGGTTCATAGAGGTGAAGTTATTGCTGATGGACCTTCAACTGATAAAGGTGAACTTGCTTTAGGTAAGAATATGGTTGTAGCATTCATGACATGTAATGGTTATAACTATGAAGATGCAGTTGTATTAAATGAAAGATTAGTTAAAGATGATGTTTATACTTCTTTACATATTGAACATTATGATATTGATTGTAGAGATACTAAGTTAGGACCTGAGGAAATTACGAGAGATATTCCTAATGTTGGTGAAGATGCTCGTAAGAACTTAGATGCTAATGGTATTGTTAGAATTGGTACTGAAGTTAAAGAAGGAGATATTTTAGTTGGTAAAGTAACTCCTAAAGGAATGCAAGAATTAACTAGTGAAGAAAAATTATTACATGCTATCTTTGGGGAAAAGACTAGAGAAGTAAGAGATACTTCACTTAGAGTTGCTCATGGTGCTGATGGTATTGTTCATGATGTTAAAGTTTATACAAAAGAAAATAGTGATGAGCTTGGACCTGGAGTTTCTAAGATAATTAGAGTTTATATTATTCAAAAACGTAAGATTCAAGTTGGTGATAAGATGTCTGGTCGTCACGGTAATAAGGGTGTTATTTCACTTATTTTACCGGAAGAGGATATGCCTTATTTACCAGATGGTACTCCAGTAGATATTGTACTTAATCCACAAGGTGTTCCATCTCGTATGAACTTAGGACAAATTTTGGAATTACATTTAGGTATGGCTGGTAAGAAGTTAGGCGTTCATTATGCTACTCCAGTATTTGATGGTGCTTCTGTAGATGAAATTAAAGAACAAATGGCTTTAGCTGGTATGGATCCAGATGGTAAGACTGATTTATATAATGGTAGAACTGGTGAAAAGTTTGAAAATCGTGTTGCTGTTGGTGTAATGTACATGATTAAGTTACATCATATGGTTGATGATAAGATTCATGCTCGTTCAACTGGTCCTTACTCATTAGTTACTCAACAACCATTAGGTGGTAAAGCACAATTTGGTGGTCA
>CAKOIQ010000015.1 GCA_934086935.1 uncultured Bacilli bacterium | reverse complement strand
ACCGATAATATATATTTTAGATTATCTTGAATATTTTTATTTAAATCTTCTTTTATTTCCATATATTTCCTTTCTTATTTTAAATTATATATTTTTTTAAAAATTAATCAATAAAAAAGCAGACTTTTTTGTCTACTTTAAATGTAAAAGTGTTATTAGAAATTCATAGAAGAAATCATAGTTTAAATATAGTATTAATAAGCTTGTAGCAAGAAATGGACCAAAAGGAAGCATTGTATCTTTGTTTTTAATACTTATATATACAGCATATGGGAACGCTAAGAATGAGGCTAGTATTATATAGAATAATCCTAAGAGTGGTCCTAGGGATAAACCGGAGATAAATGATAATTTTATATCTCCTCCACCTAGTGATTCTTTTTTAAATAAAGCATTTCCAAACAACATAGTTAGATACATTACACCGAAAACAATAATTCCATAAATAATACTTAAGAAGCAATCTTTATAACCACTATATATTAACTTTATTAAGAGTATTAGTATAGAACCTATAATTAAAGGACTATCAGATATTATCATGTATTTTGAGTCACTTACAAATATTATTACGACTAAACTCGATATTACTAAGCTAATAAAGAATTCTTCAGAAAGTCCAAATATTTTATAACTTATATAAAATAAGAAAGCAGTTAATATTTCAATTATTGGATAAATAATTGATATTTTTTGTTTACATTTTTTACATTTTCCACCTAAAAATATGTAGGACAGAACAGGAATATTTTCATACCATGATAGTTTATGATTACATTTAGGGCAGTGACTACCTGGTTTTATAATTGATTCTTTATTAGGTAATCTTAAACCAACAACGTTATAAAATGATCCAAGTACTAAACCTAATATAATTACTATTATTTCCATATTACCCCTACTGAATTTGTGATAGCAATCCAAACATTGGTAAAATTACTGCCATTACGATACCGCCTACAACAACTGCTAAGAATATTATCATTGCTGGTTCAATAAATGCTTTCATATTATTAATTAATGATTTATGCTCTGTTTGATAATAATCAGCGACTTTACTCATCATTTGTGCTAATTCACCAGTTGATTCTCCGGTAACTATCATGTAATAGGCAACTTCTGGTACGGCCCAATGATTATAGAAAGCAGTACTAATTTTGTCACCTTTGGCAATATAATATACTGTTTTAAACATTATTTGTTTATATATTTCATTATTTGTAACTTCAGAAAGTAAATTAATACTATCGGTTATAAATACATTATTTTTTAATAGTGATGAGAAAGTCTTAGCAAAGACGCTCATTTCTTTATAAATAATTATTTTACCAAATTTAGGAATTTTCATAGCTATTGTTTGTAACTGAGTTCTTATTTCTTTAACATTTTTATACAGTATGACAAGAACTAAAACAATACCAACTATGATAAGTAATATTTTTATTATATTTTTTTCTAGATATGCACTGGCACTTACTATAAATAATGTAAATGAATTTAATTCTGCGCCTGCTGATTCATAAATACCACTAAATTGAGGTATTACATATATCATAATAAATGTTACAACGGCTACTGAGAAAAGACTTACAATTACAGGATATGTTAAGGCATTAATCATTGCTTTTCTTGTGTTTTCAATGTCGGTATAATATTCTGCCATATCATCTAATGTTGCTTCTAATTCACCAGTTGCTTCAGCTGTTTTAATCATACTTATTAAAAGAGCTGGAAATGATGTTCCTTGTTTTGATAAAGAACTACTAAACGATTCTCCAAGTGTTAAATTATAAATGATAGAATCGAACAGTCTTTTCTTTTTAGTACTACTACTTAATTGTTTACCTAGAATACGCATAGCTTCAGTTAATGGAATTCCAGATTTTAAATATGTAGATAATTGAGTTAACCAGAAGATTATATCTTTATTGCTTAATTTAACATTACCGACTACTTGGGGACTATAAATAAAGTTAATAAAATCAGATGTTTTAATTGATAGGACTTTATATCCCTCATTTTGAAGAAACGAAAATACTTCCATTTTTGAGTATGCAATAAAAACATTACTTACTTTTTTACCTGTTGGATCTTTTGCTGTGTATTTAAATACAAGTGGTTTCTCACTTCTTAAGTTATCTTTTTGAATGCTTTCAAATAATGCTTGAATTTGTTCATTTTCTTTTTCTCTTTGTTTTTTAACAAAAGAAAATTCTTCATATTTCTTTTTAAAGTATTCTTTAATATCAAGAGGTGCTTTAGCTATTTTATTTGGTTGTTTTTCTGAAATACTTTCTGTTTGTGTATCAGATGTATCTAGTTTTATTTCTTCAAGAGGAGCTATTTCTTTAATATCTATATTTTTAGATTTACTTTTACTATAAGCCTTAAATATTAAATCGCCTATTTTATTAAAAATAAAGATAAATGGGTATAGAACACCATATAAAGTATAGTAACATCCTAAACTTACGTATTCAAAAAGTTTAAAGATACATAAGAATGGTAACTTCAATATATAAAGAAATGTATTTTTGTTTTTTTTGATTTCTTTAGCCACTTTAATGCCCTCTATTCTCTTTTACATTATATCATAAAAAAAAACGATGTAAAATATTTTTAATAAATATCATATAATATTTTGAAAGTGGGTTTATATGAATAATTATGGTTCTTTTACTAAATTATTGTTTGGACTTAATAAAACTTTAAGAATTGCTGGGCAAGTTATTCCTATTTATAGAGATAGTAAACCATTAGTTAAAAACGTTTATTCTTTTGTTAAAAAAAGAAATAATAAAAATGCAATTAAGAATGATACCTCTATTTTAGATATGGAAAATAAAGTTGAAGAAAAGAAAAAGACTATTGTTAAAAACAATAATCCTCAATTTTTTATTTAAGATATTGATTAATTATATTAGTAAATTCTTCTTGTCGCTGATCTAATAATTCTTTTGTTGATGCTTCAAATCTCATGGTAATGAAAGGTCCTGTATTACTTTTTCTAATTAAAGCAAATCCATCATCGTAATTAACTCTAACACCATCATCTAGATTGCAGTTATAATTTTTATTTAAAGCATATTCAATAACTTTATTAACAAGTTCTACTTTAATATTATCATCTACTTTTAATCTAATTTCTGGGGTACTTTCATATTTTTCCATGCCATCAGTTAAACTTGAAGCTGCTTTTTTTGTATTGTGTAAAATTCTGGCTAAACGTAAACCTGCATAAATTCCATCGTCATAGCCAAAATATTCATCCTTAAAGAAAACATGACCGGAGTATTCGCCACCTACTAGTGCGGGAGTATCATGCATTATGCTTTCAATATAGGCTGAACCGTTTTTTACCATAATAGGATTACCACCTATTTTGTTTATTTCATGGGGGATTGCTACTGAACATTTGACATCGACAATTACATTTTTATTTTCGGCATGTGGTATAACTTCGGTTGCATATATTGCAATTAAATAATCTGTAAATATAGTATTGCCTTTTTCATCAACAATACCTACTCGATCACAATCGCCATCTACTGCAATACCTAAATTTGCATGTTTTAATTTTACCAAATCCTTTAGCCATTTTAAATTTTCTTCAACATTTGGATCAGGATTATGTACTGGAAATGACCCATCACTTTCACAGTTTAAATATGTAACGTTTAAGAATATTTTAGATAATATTTCTTTGATGACTATACTTGCGGTTCCATTACCACAATCTACTACAATACTAACATCATTCATTTTAGGAAATTTAGATATCATCATATTGATATATTCGTTTTGAATAGTTATTTTAGTTAATTGACCAGAGCCAGTAATTTTTTGTTCTGATTTAAATATTTTATATAATTTTTTTAATTCGTTTTGCGCTAAATGGAGAAAATTTTCACCAAATATTTTAAAACCATTATCAGATGCTTGGTTATGACTAGCTGTTATCATGATACCGTAAGGAATATCATTTTGCATACAAGCATAGTTAAACATTGGCGTTGTTACTAATCCGACGTCATATACATCTATTCCACTATCCAATATTGTTTTAATTAGTGTTGCTGAGAGTTCATCACTACTTAATCTATTGTCATGACCAATGACACATTTATTAATATTATTTTCTTTAAGATAGCAACTCCAAGATTCACCTAGTCTTTGAGCAACTTCTTTGTTTATTTGTTTAGGATAATTACCCCTAATATCATTTTCTCTTAATATGTTGTAATCCATATACACCTCTTTATTCTTCATAAAATAAATCTTTTGATTCTTCCATTCCCTTTGGTAAAGCGATATCCATATATTTTAATAAAGTCGGAGCAACATTAGTTAAATCTCCTTCTTTTTTTATTTTAACGTTTTCATCAGTAATAATAAAAGGCACTTTTGATAGACTATGAGTTGTAATTTTCTCATTATCTGGAGTTAGCATTTCATCACAATTACCATGATCTGCTAATATAAATACTTTATAAAAGTTATCTTCTGCAGCAGTTATTACAATTTTTAATAACTCATCTAAGCCTTTTAGTGATTCTATTGTTGCATCTAAATTCCCTGTGTGACCAAGCATATCTGGATTGGCATAATTTACTAGGATAAAGTTATAGTCTTTTTCAAGAGCATTTACAACTTTATTAGTTACTTCTTTGGCACTCATTAATGGTGTCTGATCATAAGTTGCAACTTTAGGACTGCTTACTAAATAATTATCACATCCTGGAAATTTTTTTGCTAATTCTGAATTAAAGAAATATGTAACATGAGAATATTTTTCAGTTTCAGCAATTCTAGCTTGAGTTAATCCTAAATCAGAAAAATATTTACCAATTGGATATAAATCTTGTTTATCAATTTCGTAGAGTGATGTTACATATTGAACATCATCTTGTTTAAACATATTCCATACTTTAAAATTTATTTTTTGCAAGGTTTTAAATTCTTTGAATTCGGGATCACTTAATGCATTTAATATTTGTCTAGCACGATCTGGTCTAAAGTTTAACCATAGTAAGGCATCATGATCATTGATTGATACGTTTTCACTTAAAACCATTGGAGGTAGAAATTCATCGGTTATTCCTTTTTTATAGCAATTGCTAATGGCTGTATTAATATTTAATACTTTAAAACCACTTCCACGCATTACTAAATCATAATATTTTTGAGTACGATCCCATTTGTTATCACGATCCATTGCATAATATCTACCACATACAGTGCCAATAATTCCGATTTGATTTTCTTCTAAAATATTGGACATTTCATTTAAGAATTTGATGCTTGATTTTGAATATGTATCTCTTCCATCAGTAATAGCGTGGAAAACTATTCTTTGCACTCCTTGTTCTTTAAAAATTGGAATTAATTCTTTCATATATTTGATATGTGAGTGAACACCACCGTCTGATAGTAATCCCATTAGATGTAATGTTCCATTATTAGTTTTAACGTGTTCTATTAAAGATTGAAAATTTTCATTCTTGATGATTCTTTTATGATCTACTTCTTCACTTATAATGGTGATTTTTTGTTTGATTTTTCGACCTAAACCAATTACTTGATGGCATACCTCACTGTTACCAAATTGACCATGAGGTAAGCCTACTGCTTCTTCAGAAGCTTCTAAAAGAGCATGTGGGTATTTATTCCATAAACTATTAAAGAATTCCATATTTGCAAGTTTTACGGCATTACCATGTTCATTTTCTCTAATCCCAAAACCATCTAAAATTATCATTAATATTTTTTTCATTTTATTCTCCTTTTATTTTTGACAGTTTATATTTTCTTCATTTATAACTTCTTGTTCTACAAATTCTGTCTCTGCTTCATATTTATCAAGATTATATGATACTTTTATGCAGCCATATAATTTACCATTTGTTACGGGATTCAAAAACATTTTATTTCCTGCTTCATCAGTTTCGCTAGTTACAAAGATATTATTATTGATTATGTAGTCTAAGGAATAATATAGTGTTTTAGTATTTAAACTTCCTAATGGTTTTAATTCATCTAATAAATTATCATTTGCATACTCTAACATGGCTTTACTTATCATACTTTTTTTATTTTCAAGGTTACTTTGTTTTATTTGACCTTCTATTTGAGTATATGCGGGTATAACCAAAATTACGATTATTGATAATAGTACCATAACAGAGATTAATTCTATTAAGGTAAATCCTTTTTTATTCATTTTCTCACCCTATTATAATACTATCACAAAGTTAAAAAAAAGGATAGTTTTAACTACCCTTTAGCACTTATTTTAACTCTTATTGTTGTTGTTTTAGCAACTAATGAAACTCTTACATCATCGGTTTTTACTTTAACTGGGACGTCATATGTTCCAGCAGTATATCCACTTAAGTCAATTTCAGCTTTAATATTTTTATCACTTAGATTGTTAAGAACACTAGTTACACCTTTGGCTATTACTGTAATTGTACGATCTGATTCCGATAAGGCAACTGCAGTATAACCATTTCCTAGATTAGAGTAAGCAATTTGAATACCATTAAATTCCTTACTTGTTTCAGTTTCTAGTTTTACATCAATATTAGTGCTGTTTTCAGTCATGTATCTGACACCAGCTGGTTTTGTTAATGTTACACTATAGGTTTTATTTGAGCTTAGTCCATCAACATTTATTTTTGCTTCAATATAAGTTAATGATTTAATCGCTTCTTCATCACCATACACACCAACTTTTGTTACTGAACTTACCGCACTACTCATGGCATATCCTGATGTTAATGTTCCTTCTGATATTACTTTAACAGGTAACTCAGCATAATAAGAATCTACTTTAACAGAAGCACTAATTTTAGAAGGAACTATTTCAACATTATTAATAATAGTACCGTCATTTGCATAAGCAACTAAAATGATTGAATCTACTGTAAATGTTCCTTTTTCAGTTAAATTCGCTGCTTTTAAGTCAATTAACGCTTTAACTTTAGCAATTCGATTTAAAGTTTCTTCTGATCCTTTAACAATGATTTCACTACGATCAAGTGTGACATCTTTAATACTTAATTTTTTATCTAATTGATCTTCATTTAATAAATCATATGTAATTGTTTTGACTTGACTTATCTTTTCACTTATTTTTACTGTAATGGTACTTGGATCTAATTTATAATCTATTGAATCAATACTATGATTATAATTTAATTTTACTTTATATGTTCCTGTGCTATAATCACTTAAATCTAAAACTACTTCATGTTCACCAATTTGTTTAGCTAAATATAAATCGCTTTTACGACCAATTAAAGTGATATCTACGGTAGATGGTACTCCTTCAACTACATATGCTTCTTCATTGTAAATAACGTTTACAACTTGATCTGCTAATACTTCAGCTTCATTGCTAACTAGAGAAATTGTTTTACTATCAATTAGGATAAATAAAGCAATTGCACATAGTAATGAAACGTAAATTAATACATTAGGTCTATTTAATATTTTTTCAAATTTGCCACTGTTATTTCTACTTAATTCATTTAAACGATATACTAGTCTGCTTATTGGTATAACAATGAATTTATCAATTATTTTATAGATAAACTTAAATAAGGCAATTATTGGTTTAAATATTTTACTCATCTTGATCACCTTCTTCGTTTTCGTCGGCATCATAGAATACTTCCATTTTAGGTTTTAATTCATCTAGAAGCATTAATTTAAATTCTTCTAAAGTTAAGTTATAATTTAGTGAATTATCAACAGCTATACTAATTCTTCCAGTTTCTTCTGATACTACTAAAGCAATAGCATCTGTTTCTTCAGCTACTCCTAATGCGGCACGATGTCTTGTCCCTAATTTTTTACTTACATTTGGGTTCATACTTGTTTTAAAGATAGCTCCTGCACATGTAAGTTTATCGCCTTGAATAATTACTCCACCATCATGAAGTGGATTTTCTGGATAAAAAATTGCTTCTAATAATGGCGCTGTAATATCTGAATAAATTTTATTTGCTGGTTCAATATATTCTTGTAGAGATACATTTCTTTCAATAACAATTAAGGCACCAATACGATTTCTTTTTAAGTATTCAACAGCATTTGTTATTTCAAATACTACTCTTTCTCTTTGATCTACTGTTAAAACTTTATGTCTTCCAAGTAGTTGGCTACGACCGATACTTTCTAAAATATTTCTAATTTCTGGTTGGAATATTATGATTAGAGCTAACGGTCCCCAAGATATTACATATTCTAGTAATACTCCAATTGTATATAAATTTAAAAGATTACTTATTATTTTAATTAAAATAATGATAGCTACTCCTTTAAATATTAAAACTAACTTTACATTGTTCTTTAAGTTTTTCAGCAAATAATAAAACATAAACCAAACAATACTTATATCAATTATTTTGGTTATTATGTCCCACACAGTTGATACTGTCATCTTTATCACTCCTTTGTAGTATAGTTATTATATCAAATTATTTATTAAAATTCTAGATAAAAGAAAAAGATAGTTTATTATTTACTATCTTTCGGTGTTTCATCTACTACGGGAATTTCGATAACTTGAGCATTGTTTACTGAAGTTTGGGCTTCTGTTGTTTGAGTTTCCGGTGTCAATGTTTCAGGTTCTTGAGTTTCAGATGCTGGTTGTTCAACAGGTTGTGTTTCGGACTCTAATGTCTCTGGTGCAGGAACTGCAATTGGTTCTGGTTGATTTTCTTTATTTTCATCATCTGCTTCAGTTAATATTTTTGATTCTTTAGATTTTGAGTTTTTAGATTGATCTACTAAAAATCCAATTAATGCAAATAATAAAAATGCTGCTACAATTATAATGATTGTGTAATTATTTACAATAAAATCTCTCATTTATCCTCCTTATTCTTATTATATATAACTAATTAATAGTTAATTCCTGATTTGTTGGTTGAATTTGAATAAATGTATTTCCATCGTTAAATTTAATTTCTTCACCATTTTCATATTTATAAATTGTTTGACTTTTTCTTGATGTTTTTTTCCAAGTGATTGGAACTGCATATCCATCTGTAATATAGTAACCAGTACCACTACCGATATTATCAATAGTTTGACGTCCTTTTCCACCACCTTCAATTGTAGTGTTTTTTACTTGATACGTAATAATATTTTTTACAGTATATTGATTTTTAGTAACATAATCAACATGTTCTTTACCATTTACAGTTCTTTTATATACTTTATTTTCGGCATCATATGTATAACCTGTTTTATTAACGTTTGAGTATTTTATTAAAACTTCATTTGCTGGTTTAGCATTTTCCATTGTACTTAAATCAACTTCATCTACTGTGTAATTTAATAATAAATCATTATTTCTCTTTGTACGTTTTTTACCAACATTATTATTTAGTTTTTCAATACTTGTAAATAATGTATGTTCGTAGGCATAACCTTGACTTCTTAATTCTTTGTCTCTCCAACTATTTGATGATGTTCCGGCTTCAATACGATCTACACCTAGTTTTGAAAAGTCTGCTTTTGCTTGAGGACTATAACCGCAGTGAACATAGATTGCATCACTTTCTAGGGCATAATCTAAAAAATAATGTCGCGAACTTCTTATTGAGCCAATACGAGCAGTATTTTGATCTAAAAATAATGCCATGTATCTAGTAATGCCACCTTCAACAATTATTTCATAAACAATGTAAGCGTCTTGTAAACCACTTTGAACTGGTCGTGCAGCGGGAGCATTATTTATCATAACCGCATATGGTCTTGATTCTGTTTTTTCATTAACAATTTTTACTACTTTTGTAGTTGTTGTTGTTGTAGATTTCTTAATTATTGATGGTTTATCATCTTCTGATGATAGGATGTAATATAAACAACCACCAAGTAGTGTTAGTACTACTAGTACTATAATTAAAAATAATATGCTTTTTCCTTTTTTACTTTTCATAAATAACTCCTATACTCTTAATTAATCATAGCACATAAATGGGATATTTTAAATAATTAATTTAAATAATTGTAATAAATAACAGTTTTTGATATACTTTTTATAGGTGATGAATGACATGAGTAAAGTCAAAGATTTTTGGGATAAATTAATGAGTAACCCGATTGCTAAAAAGATGGTTTTAATTACTGGTGGATTTTTTGTAATTATTATTTTTATAATGATGATTGCTAGTTGTACAGGTAAAAGCAGAACTTATACTTATAAAGAGTTAGAAGATAAAATGGTTGATATTGCAAAAAGATATTATGATGCTGAATCTTATTTACCTGAGGAAGATGGTGATGTTACTGAAATAGAACTTAGTACTATGGTTGCTAAAGAACAATTAGGTATTATCACTGAAATTACGGAAACTGGTAAAAATTGTGATGGTAAAGTTACTATTGCAAATAATGGTGGTAATTATATATATATGCCATATTTAGAATGTGCTGATGATTATGTATCTAGAACATTATTTAATGTATTAACCGATGATGATAATATTGTTACTGAAGGTAATGGCTTATATGAAAGTGGAGCCGAATACATTTTTAAAGGTGATAATGTTAAAAATTATGTTAAAATTGGTAATTATAACTTTAGAATTTTAAGAGTTAATGAGGACGATAATATTAGATTAATTGATACAAAAAGAAAGTATTCTAGTGTTTGGGATGATAGATATAATATTGATAAAGACAGAGATGTAGGAATTAATGATTTTTATAAAAATGGTATTGAAAGTAAGATAAATGAATACTTAACTAAAGTTTATAAAGATGAAGAATTTTATAAAGATGGTATTCAAAATTATTTTAAAACATATGATTTATGTGTAGGTAAAAGATCTTATGAAGAAAAAAATAATACTGGTAGCGTGGAATGTTCTGCTACTTATGAAAATGCAAGAATTGGTTTACCTTATGTAAGTGAATACTTTCAAGCAACTTTAGATAAAAATTGTCTTGATATTAGTAGTCCATCATGTGTTAATTATAATTATTTAAATGATGTTGGAAACATGTGGACTTTAACTGCTGTGTCTGATAATTCATATGAAGCTTATAAAATTGGTGATGGCGGTGTCAATATTTCAAAAGCATCTACTTCTGGTGGAATTTATCCTGTTGTTATTGTTGATGGTGGATTGATTGTTGAAGAAGGCGATGGTTCTGAAGAAACACCATACATAATTAAAATTGATAAAGAATAAAAACTCAGTAATTTAAACTGAGTTTTTATTTTGTGTAATTCCAAGTTATTTTGTAGATAATACCGTAAGCACATTTATTATCTATTAGTTCATTAGATTTAGAGGTAATGCTGGCAGTCCAATTAATATCTACTATATTATTGTTTATTTGATAATTTATTTTTACGTTATTTACTGTACCAAGATTGTTTATTTTTATATCATTTACATATTTATCAATTGATGTTGTCGCGTTACTTTTATATCTTTCTAAATCTGATTGAGTAGAAATATTTCTAACATATTCAATGTTTTTAATTTTTAGATTTTCTTTATTTAATAATTCTTCAGGGATTGTTAGTTTATTGTTGATATTTAATCCTGTTGAATCGATGCTTGTATAGTTGATACTATAGACATTACTAATATATGAATGAGTAATTGATGAAGTGTTTGATATTCCTTTAACATACCATTTAGCAATTAATATTGTATTATTATATACAGGTTTAGTAAAATCATATAATTTATTGTCTGATGTATACCAACCAGCAAAGGTAAATCCATTTTTGATTGGATCTGCTGGTTTAATTCCCTTTTTACCTTCAATTACAGTTTGCATATCAACTTTGCTACCACCATTAACATTAAATATAATTGCATATTTCTTTATTCTTGTTGTGGTTGTAGTTGTTTTTTTAGTAGTAGAATTATTATTGTTATTATTTTTTGAAGTTGCTTTTTGAGTTGTTTTCTTTGTTGTGGATTTTTTAGTGGTTGGTTCGGTTGTCGTTACAGTTGTTGGTTGTCCACAATCATCATAACATCCTAGATAGACATATGATGTATCTTTTTCTGTTCCGCATTCTAAATATACTTCTAGTTCATAGCCAATAGATTTTTTAATAGCTTTAATATAACTTTCTTCTTCGTTACATGTTTTACCATCATTACCCTTTAGAGTTTTTATTTTTTTATTTTTTATTAATTCTGCTAATGATGTTTTTACAGATGAATCTAATTCTTTTGGTAAGGTTTCTTTAGTATAATAATTATTACCAACCTCTTTTAGTTTGTTCATGTTTGAAGTAAATGTTTTACTTAGTTTAGATGAATCTTTAGTAGCTAATGGTAAGAAAATAATAAGTAAAACAAATATTAAAACGATGATTAAAAACTTTATTATTACACTTTTCCAATTAATTTCTTTTTTTGTTTCTTCATACATATAAATCTCCCCTTGTCTAATTGTTTTATATAATAGCATTTTATCCTTTTAATGTCAATTAAAAAAGCCTTGATAGGCTTTTATTTGGTTGGATTATCAGGGCTTAACATTTGATTACTTGTATAGTTTTTGGTTAACTCATTGATTGCTTCTTCGTTAATAGTAATTGTTGGTTCTTGATTATCAATATAAACATTGGATTCTTCATCATCGGAATTAGATTCAGTTTTTTCTTTTAATTCTTTAATTTTATTTATATAATCGCTTTTTTTGATTTTTTCGATAGCACTATTAACATTATCAGTAGGAGTTTGAGGATTGGTTGGAATTACTTTATCACTGTTCTTTTTAGCCATAACTAATTTTACTACTTTTAAAATATCATATATGATTACACACATTGCTGGTAATAGTACAACTAAAAACCATCCCATTTTTGACGCTAAGAAAAATTGAATTTGTCCTAACTGAGGAAAACGCATTACTACTTTTCCAATGACGTGTGAAAATTTGGCTGTAGATGGGTCAGATGTTGGATTCCAGTCTCCTTTGGTTGTATATTCGTATTCTCCATCTTCGTTTTGGGTAATACCAATAACACGATGTGTTACTACTAAATCTTCACTAATACTACTCGTTGATTTAAATGTTATAACATCACCAATCTTAATGTCTTCTGGTTTATCTACTTTTACATCTAAAACTACATCTAAAGTTTTAATTGTTGGTTCCATACTACCACTTATAATTGTATATAAGCTAAGTTTTGGTATATAATCAGGGTCATTTGCGTAACGTTTAGCAGATACCAAGTAGTAGATTAAAAATGTACCTACAACTATTAATAATACTAATAGTGCACTTGAAAATAATTTACTAATGTATGTTAGTGCGGTTCTAATTTTTTTAAATGTTGTTTTATTTTTTTCTTTTTCCATTGATATACACCCTTCTACCCTATATTACAATTATAATCGATAGTAAAAAAAAATACAATAAAAAAAGCCGTATAGGCTTTATTTTTATTATTGAGCTATTGCTTCTTTTCCTGTTACATCAATATAAGCAGCAAATTTTGCTTTTTTATCATAATCTTGTTTCTTACCATTATCTTTGAAGAAGATTGATAATTTATATTGATGAGTAGCATTTGTAGCTTTTGTAAAGTTTCCATTAGCTATTTCAACAGTTTTATTTGTAACAGCTTCACCTTTAGTAGCAGATGTATAATCACCTTCTGTTGTTTCACCAACAAGAGTTACAGTTGGTCCTTCAATTGAACCTTTTCCACCATTTGTTAAAGTGATTGAACCATTATCTACTGTTTCATTAGTTAATTCATATGTTAATGCATTGTTTGAAAATTCATTACTTACAACAACCATTGAAACTACATAAGGCATAGTTAAATCAGTAGTATTGTTTCCTGTTAAAACAAATCCTTTTTGAATAACTGCTGCTTCTTGTGGTTCAACACTATTGTTTGTTGGATTGAAACTTAATGTTGCACTATTATCAGCATAACTAATTGTTAATTTACCACCAGTCATTACGATTGTTGATGCAGTTTCACCACCTGAAGCGTTTGCAGTGAAGTATGCGAATGTAGCACCAATAACAGCAACCATTAATGTGGCAATAGCAATCACAGTTAATAATAATGTGTTTGTCTTATTATTGTTATCTTTCATTTTTTCCTCCTATCTATTATCCGTTAACTTCTGTTGAAGTTACAAATCCAGTAAATTCTGCACCTTGAACTTGATTTCTTGAAGCATCATTTACAAAGTATATTCTTAATGTATAATATTGTTTAGTGTTTTCACATGGTAAATTGATTTCTGCAGAAGCTATAGCATCTAAATCTCCTGTTCCAACAGGAATAGCAGCCTTAGTTGTTTGAGTCTTAGTTATTGTACCTTTTTCAGTACTATTACTATACCAAGTTCCAGTCGCTGCTGCACATGTTGATTGACTAGTAGCAGTTGCTGAACCTTCACACCAACCTTCAGTAATTGTGTATTGAATATCATTTGTTTCGAATCCATTTGTGTAATGTAATCCGACATTATATTTATATTTAGTACCTGCAGCAGCGCTTTGATTATCATATGATACAACTACTTTTTTATTTACCCAAGCTTCGTCTTTTGGATAAATATTTTCGACTGTAATAGCGTCACCACCATCTAAAGTTGATGAACCACCGTTAGTTGCTTGGATAACCATGGTTGATTGACTTTCAGTTCCAGATAATTGAGCACTGAAATATGCAAATGTTGCACCTACAACAGCTACTAATAATGTTGCAATTCCAATTACTGTTAAAAGAACAGTATTATTTTTTCCTTCCTTCATTTAATATCCTCCTTTACTATATTAATAATATCATTTACGATTTTTTAAATCAATACTTTTTTTGTTATTTTATATTTTTTTTCATAAAAAAGGAAGAAGTTTTATAGTTTGAGTTTGAGTCTATATGATTTATTTTCTTCTTCCGAATTTATATTATATTTTATTTGTGAATTATTTATGAATTTTTAGATTTATTAATGTAAAAATAGAAATTACTTCCTTTATTTTTTTTGCTTTTTACACCGTATTCAAATTTATGTTTAATTAGGATTGTTTCAACTATTGATAACCCTAAACCAGTGCCTACAATATTTCTTTTATGGTTCTTTTCGTTTTTATAATACTTAGACCAAATGAATTTTATATCTTCTTCATTGATACCTTTACCAGTATCAATTATTTCAACTAAATATTTTTTTTTCTTATCAGTTATATTAATTTTTATAGTTAAATCCTCACCTGTATAATTTATAGCATTGTTTATTAAATTATAAAGTACTTGGTTTATTTTCTTTTTGTCAGCTTTTACATTAGCTTTACTAGGTACATTAGTTATAAATTTATAATTTTCTGTTTCTTTAATTATTTCATATCTTTTTAAAATTTGATTTAATTCTTCAACTAAATCATATGTTTCAATATTCAGTTGATCTGCTGAATTTTGCATTTTAGATAGTTCTAATATATCATTGACAAGTACATTTAAACGATCTGTTTCATCTATAATTATATTTAAATTATCTTTACGTTTTTCTTCATTTTGATTATTAATATCCCTAGCCATTTCCGCATATGCTTTTATCATGGTTAAAGGAGTTTTTAAATCATGTGAAACATTTGCCATTAAATCTCTTCTTAATTCGTCAGTATTTTTTATTTCACTTCTAGCATAATTTAATACTGAATTTAATTCATCGATTTCGGCTATGTCATATTTACTGTTATCTTGTTCATAATTACCAATTGCCATAAGCTTAGCTTTATTAGTAATATTTAAGATTGGTTTATTTATCATTTTACCAACAAAATACGATACTATTGCTGATAAAATAATCATGATTAATGTTATATATATTAGCTGTCCTCTTAATATATATGTTGTACTATTGACATCTTCTAATTTAGTGTTAAGCAGTATGTAAATATCATCATTATAATGAATACCGTATATTATACTTTTAGAATCATATTTAGGATTTATTACTCTTATAATAGAATTTTTATTTGTTGTTAAGATTTTATTTTTAACTTTTATTACACTTTTATCATTGCTATTTAAAAGACAATCTTTATTTAAGACATTGTAGTTAGTTACTTTATTACTATTATATATTTGAATGCACATTTCATTTTCGTATGCCAGTTGTTCAAAGTTGACTGTTTCAGGATTATTAATAATTATACTGGCTACACTTTTTAAGTTATTTATTTGATAACGTTCATAAAATATTTTTAAAAATACAATTTGAAACATATATAAAAGCAAAAGAATAGCAATGGAAAAAGTTATAAGATAGGAAAAGGTTTTAACTCCTAAACTATTTTTCTTTATATTCAAATTTATAGCCCACCTTTCTTATTGTTTTTATATCATCACGATACTTACCTAATTTATTTCTTAAAAGTTTAATATGGGCATCAATTGTACGATCATCGGCTTCATAATCATAGCCCCAAATATTTTTAATGATATTTTCTCTTGATAGTACTATGTTAGGGTTGGATAAGAAAAGGTATAATAATTCAAATTGAGTGTGGGTCATTTCAACTTCTTTATTATCTATTATTACTTCTCTTGATGTTTTATTAATAATAATATTATCTATTTTTATTATTTCTTCAATTTCATTTCTTTTTGTTACTGCTTTTATTCTTGCGATTAATTCTTTAGGACTAAAAGGTTTTGTTACGTAATCATCTGCTCCTATTGAAAAACCATTTAATTTGTCTAATTCTTCAGTTCGAGCTGATAAAAATATTATTGGTATGTTTTTAAATTCTTTGATTTCTTTGGCTGCTGAAAAACCATCTTTGTGAGGCATCATAATATCCATTATTATTACATCGTAATCGTTTTCTTCAACTTTATTAATTGCTTCAAAACCATCTTCGGCTTCATCGACTTGGTATCCTTCGTTTAAGGCATATTCTTTAATAACATTTCTAATTAATAATTCATCGTCTACTACTAATAGTTTCATTTTCTCACCTACGTGTATATTATATCAAATATATGAAATTATAATGAAAAAAACTAGATTAATCTAGTTTTACATTGGTATAAATAGCTGTTACATCATCTATTTCATCTAACATATTATATAACTTATCAAATACTTCTTTATCTTCTCCTTCAAGAGTTATTTGTTCTTTAGGATACATACCTGTTTCATCATAATTATATTCAATGTTAGGAATTAGTTTTTCTAAAACATCTTTAACGTGATGAATATCTGTTGGATTGCATGTAATTGTGATAAGTCCATTTTCATTTTCAAAATCTACTAATTCAATACCTTCATTTAAGATAGCTTCAAAAATTTCTTCTTCTTTGTCACTATTAAATGAAATGATTGATAAATAATCATAATTGTATGATACGGAGTTTGTTACTCCTAAACTTTTATTTACTTTATTAAAAGCTGCTCTTACAAAACCAACAGTTCTATTTACATTATCCGTTAGAGTTTTAATAATAAAAGTACTTGCACCAGGGCCAAATCCTTCATAAATAACTTCTGTATAATCTTCTCCACCGGCACCTTTAGCTTTATCGATTGCTCTTTTAATGATGTCACTTGGAACTTGTTCTTTTTTTGCTTTTTCTACGATTCTTTTTAAATTTACATTTGATTCAAGTTCTGGAACTCCTTTTTTTGCTGCTAAATATATTTCTTTTGCATAGTTACTATATAATTTAGCCTTTACTGCTCCATTTTTTTGAATACTTGCTTTTCTTACTTCATATGCTCTTCCCATATGGCACTTCCTTTGCTTTCCATATTATATATTTTTTTATATTAGTTTGCAACCAAATATAAATTCTTTTATATTATTGTCTCTTATATTTATATTCTTTTTAATATATCTTATTTCTTTTTTGATGTTTAATAACATTAAATTATTACGATTATCTTTTTTTAATAATTGTTCTATTACTTTAATTACAACTTCTTTAGAGGTTTTAACTTTATATTTTGTTTTTAATTTATTCATTAACTCTAAGGAAATGTTTCTGGTTATATGATCATAATATTTATCTTTTTTATGATAAAAATAATAATCATCACCATCTAAATCTTTTATTACTCTTAAAGCATCTAAATATCCTAGTTTCATATTTCTTTCATTTGATTCACGATCAAAAAGAATAATAGATCCTAAATTACCTTTAGGTTTTATTTCAATTACTTTGGTTTCAGGTTTTAAATGATTACGGCTGAATCCAATTCCTTTTATTCTTATTGAATAGATTGTATCACAACCATAATGTTCAACTAATGATAAAGGAATATTGTTATAAAATCCACCATCAATATAATAATTATTATCTATAATTGGTTTTAAATTAAAAATTGGTAGATAACATGATGCCATAATATATTCGGCTACTTTACCTTCTGGAATTTCATCTATTGTTAATTCAAGTGGTTGCATTCCTTTTACTTTGACAGTTATTAAGCCAAATTTAATTTTACTTTTACGTAATTTTTTTTCATTAATATTTTCAGAAACAATTTTTAGAAATTCTGATGTATCAATGCCTTTGTTTTCAATTATTTGTTTAATATTATCATAACCTAATAGGACATCTGCTTTTTTGATTTTTTTCTTTTTAATATTATCCAATAGTTTACTATTAATTCCAAATATGTCTGTAGTTGTATTTAACCATAAATTTACTAATTTTTTTATATCGCCTTGAGCCATAAGAGCTGCATTTAATGATCCAATTGATGTTCCAGCTATTATTTTAGGTTTAATTCCATTTGATATTAGTGCTATATATGCACCGGCTTGGTATGCACCTTTGGCTCCGCCACCTTCTAAAGCAAATCCTATCATATAATCACTCCTATTAACATTAAGATAATACCTGTTAATATTCCATATAAACTATATTTATTAAAGTTTTCTTTTAGCTCTATTAATAATTCATTAAAGATTAAATAAATAATCATTCCTATTGTGATTGATAATAATGTTCCTAGTACAAAGTCATTTAGTGATGCATTGAATATAAAGATTATTAATCCCCCAATAAATGTACTAATTGTTAATAAAATAAGACATATCCACATTTTCTTAGATGTTTTTTTATCAAACATGGCTGTTATCTCAATACCAAATGGTATATTATGTAATCCTACTCCTATTGCATATATAAGTCCTGATTTTAAATCATTTTGAACTACTCCATAAATACTCATTCCCTCGACTATGTTATGTATTATTAAAGCAAGTGATGTCATTATTCCAATATGATTTAAATGATTATTATGATGTTTTTGTTCTTTAAAATGATCATGATGTGGAACTTTTTTTTCCAGTAAATATAAAATACAAATTCCAATAATAGTACCGGATAATATACATAAAATTTTATCAGTTGCAAATAATTCATATGTTTCAGGAATTATATCGACTACTAGTAAAGATAATAAAACGGAAATAGCCATACCAATACTAAAATTAATTAAATTTTTATTTTTAATGTTTTTTAAAGATATTAGGGCACCAGCTAAGAAAAATAAACCCACTATTAAATTAATTAATAAATACTTCATTCGAATCACCTTTTAATTATTATACATGTTTATTATAAAAAAACAAACAAAAAAAGGTCATATTAATTATGACCCACATTGATTTGTACTATTAAATGCTTGTTGTCCTTCAATGGCAACTTTAGCACTAAATGTTTGATTTAAAATTGATGATTGTTCTACATCATCTAGCCAATCTATCCAAATTCTAAGTGTATATGTTTGAGTTGTACTTGGACATATTATTAATTGATAATTATCAGCAAGGGTATAATTATTATATTTGTATGTTGTTATTCCATTGGTACTAGTTGATGATGCTGGAACCAAATTTGTTAAAGCAGAAAAACTTCCAGATTTGTCATTACTTGTATCTGAACAGTTTTCACATGTAATTGACCATTTAAAACTATTATTAGCTGCATCTCTTAAGCCATTAGTTATGGTTAAATCAGTTAAGGAGATGTTGAAAGCGATAGGATTAACATTTTGGTCACCGGTTTCATTAATAGTTGATACAGAAAACATTCCTTTAGCAGCTCTATTTTCAATATATACTTCTTTTATTGGAATTAAATCTGTAGCAGCAATGTATCCACTGTTATCTGTAATTAAATCTAAGGTAAAATCTGATGTGGTAGCTGTTCCAGAAATTGTTGTATTACCACCTTTAATGTTGGTTAAAAAATATGCATATGAAATCCCTACTACCATTGGTATTAGGATTGCTATTGTAATTAATAATTTGTAAAACATATTATCTTTTTTACTATTATCCATATTAATCAATTTTATAATACTATAAATTTAAATTTATTACAACTAAAAAAAATTTATAAATCAAATATTTAGTTTTTTCTTTTTATTGTTTTGGTTAATTTTCATTTTTTGCTTATTTTATTTTTTAAAAAAACATTAGAATAAATCTAATGCACTTTGAGCGTTCAAACTGAAATCTGTAAAATCTTTTTTTAAATATAGTGGATATGCAGCACATCCTATCATGGCAGCATTATCCGTACAATATTTTATTGGGGGAATTGTTAGTTTAATATTATGTTTTTGGGCAAGTTTTTCCATTTCACCACGAAGATATTTATTAGCAGTTACTCCTCCGGCAATAATAAGTCTTTCTATTCCCAATTGATTAATTGCTAATTCTGTCTTTCTAACTAACTCATCTACTGCTACGGTTTGAAAAGAAGCTGCTAAATCATATTTTCTAATTTCATTTCCTCTTTGTTTTTCATTATGAACTAAATTAATTACGGCACTTTTTAATCCGCTATAAGAAAAATTTAATTCATCATTATTCATTGGTTTTGGTAATTCATAGCTTGGAGTTCCTTGTAAAGCATATTTTTCGATATTTGGTCCTCCTGGGTAAGGTAAATCTAAAACTTTAGCGACTTTATCATATACTTCGCCAATTGCATCATCTAAAGTTCCACCTAAAACTTTAAATTTATAATCATCTTCCATTAATACTAATTCAGTATGACCACCGCTTACAACTAATGCTAATAAAGGATATTCCATTTTTTCAACTAGGTTATTAGCATAGATGTGTCCTGCTATGTGGTGTACTTTGATTAATGGTTTTTTATAAACTAATGATAAAGTTTTAGCAAATTCTAAACCTATAAGTAAGCTTCCAAGTAACCCCGGAGCATAAGTTACGGCAATTGCATTTATGTCTTCCATTGTAAGACTGGTTTTATTAAAAACATCTTCAAGAACCATTGTAATATTTTCACAATGCATTCTACTGGCTATTTCTGGTACTACGCCACCATATAAAGCATGAGTATTCATTTGAGTTAATATTGTTGTTGCTATATCTTCACAACCATTTTTAATGATAGCAATACTTGTTTCATCACATGATGATTCTATTGCTAATATATATACATCTTTCATTATATGTTCCTTTCCATAATTAAGGCATCTACGTTTTGATAATAGTTTTTTCTTTTTGAAATAATTTTAAAATCATTTTTTTGATAGAAATTAATGGCTTTGATGTTATCCTCTCTAACTTCTAACATTATAGTGTTTACTTCTTTATTTTTGTTATTGATAATATAATTAATTAATTGGGTTCCAATTCCATGTTTTTCATAAGTAGGTTCAACTACTATATTTAATATATCTATTATTTCAAAATTTGTTGATATATGAATAAAACCTTTAATTAGATTTTCATCGATGTAAACGTAGATTCTTTCTAGTTTATTTAAGTTGTTTATATTAAATAATTTTTCAAAATCTTTATTAATAATTTTGCCTAATTTAATAACTTCTAGAGAATAGTCTTTTTTATAATTATCTACCACTTAAAGCCTCTATCTCTTTAATATAAATTGCTTTTACAGCATGTGCTGGGGTTGAAGCAATTTCTAGAGAATAATTATTGATACTTTGTAAATCTAATTTACTATCTTCATAAATGGGATAATTATATTTTTTAATATATTGTTCATAATCGGCATTTTTTAAATAAATTAATTCATTAACTAATTGATTATTTTCAAATATTCCTAGATATTTTCCTTTAGTGTCACTTATAGTTATTATTTTATTTGGTTCTTTAATTGATACAGATATTGCTTCAATACTAGAAATTGTTTTAATCGGGATATTTAGGGTATAAGCAAGAGTTTTAGCAACTGTTACTCCTAATCTTATTCCAGTAAAACTTCCTGGTCCATTAACAACCAGTATTTCTTTTAAATCTTGGCATTCAATGTTGTTTTCTTTTAATATTTCATCAATCATTGGTACTAAATAAATACTATGACTTTTTTCTGATTCTTTTTCTTTTTGCATTAAAAGTTTATTATCTTTAAATAATCCAATTGTTATTAATTCACTATAAGTACTTATAAATAATTTATACACTTTTATCACTTCCAAATCAATAATATTATACTATAAAATAAAAAAAATACTAGTCTATCTAGTATTTAAAGAACAGAGTTTACTAAATCTTCGTATTTTTCACCATAAGGTTTTAAGACTAAGACTCTTGTGTTTTCATCAATGATTTTAAAATCAATTTGTAATCTTTCTTCTGGTAAACAATCACATATCATATCTGACCATTCAATTATGCACACTGCATTTTTATTAAAGTAATCATCAAAACCAACTGTATCACATTTTCCTTCAAGACGATAAACATCCATGTGATACAAAGGCATTTCACCTGAATTATATTCTTTAATTAAATTAAATGTTGGACTTGTTATAGTTTCAGTTATACCCAGTGACTTAGCAAATCCTTTTACAAATACGGTTTTACCACTTCCAAGTTCGCCATCTAAGCAAATTACCATTCCGGGAAATTTTTCTGATTCAATATTTTCTGCTAATTCCATTGTGTCATCTATACTTCTAGATGTATATTTATAATCCATTTTCTCACCTATTCTCATTATATATAAATATATTTATGTTGTAAATACCTCTTTACATTATTTCGTTGGTATAAAAATCCGACTCACATGTTAAGTTTATTTTTAAAGATTTTAAAGCATTAGCATCACCATTTTGAACTATATAAGTTGAATGTGCTTCGCATCCCTCTAGTTTTGATAAATTTTTAATTGCCTTTTCTACCATAGAATTAGTTGCACTACAAACTGATAGAGCTATCAATACTTCTTGTAATGATAATGGTTTATTGTTGTTACGCATTTTTAAAATTGGTTCTAAAATTGAGGGACTAAGAAGATTAATGTCGTCAGGTATTTTGGATAATTCTTTAACTGCGTTTATTATTAATGAACTAGCTGGACTTAATAGTTCAGTTTGTTTACCAGTAATTATTTTACCTTTTGGTAATTCTAAGGCAATTATGTGTGATCCTTTTTCTTTTAATTTAGTTAAAGCAACTTTTACAACTTTTAAATAATTTTCATCTATGTTAAGTTCATTCATTAATAGTTTTACTTTTTGAACGGTATCATATTCACAGAATCCCAATTTATAATTGTTTAATTCGTTGTAATATCTTCTTACTACTTCTTTTTTTGCAGCTTCTTCCACTACTTCATTATTGGTTATACAAAATCCAACCATATTTACACCCATATCGGTTGGTGAATAGTAAATATCTTTTCCAGTAATTCGATTTAAAATTGTTTTTAAGATAGGAAATGTTTCTAAATCTCTATTGTAGTTAACTGCTTTAATATCATACTTTTCTAAGTGGAATGAGTCTATCATATTGATATCTTTTAAATCGGCTGTAGCAGCCTCGTATGCAATATTAACAGGATGTTTTAATGGTAAATTCCATACTGGAAATGTTTCAAATTTTGCATATCCAGCATTAACTCCTCTTTTGTGTTCATGATAAAGTTGACTTAAACAAGTTGCTAGTTTTCCTGAACCTGGACCAGGAGCGTTTACTAAAACTAGTTTCTTAGTAGTTTCTATATATGGATTAGCTCCATAACCATCTTCACTTACAATTGTATCTACATCTGTAGGATATCCTTTTGTAAATGTGTGGATATATGTTTTTATATTTTGTCTTTCTAAACGTTTAATAAACTTATCAACACTAGGTTGATTGTTATAAAGTGTGATTACAACTGAATTTACTAAAAACCCTAAGCGGTGAGCATTGTTAATTATGTTTAACATTTCCATGTCATAGGTTATACCAAACTCAGATCTAATTTTATTTTTCTCAATGTCGTTAGCATTTATACAAAAGATAATCTCTAAGTCTTTTTTTAGTTCTAAAAACATACTAATTTTAGCGTCTGGTTTAAATCCCGGTAATACTCTGGCTGCATGATTATCAGAAAACAATTTTCCACCGACTTCTAAATAAAGCTTATCAAACATTTTGAATCTTTCTTTAATTTTTTTACTTTGTACTTTTACGTACTTATC
>CAKOIQ010000014.1 GCA_934086935.1 uncultured Bacilli bacterium | reverse complement strand
GAATGGAACAAGCAATTTTAGGTATTGAAGAATTAAAAAAACATGTTGATACTTTAATTGTTATTCCAAATGATCGTCTAAGAGAAATAATTGATAAATCAACTCCAATGTTAGATGCATTTAAAGAAGTAGATAATGTTTTACATAGAGGAGTTCAATCAATCAGTGATCTTATTGCTGTATCAGGTTTAGTAAACTTAGACTTTGCTGATGTTAAAACTGTCATGGAAAAACGTGGTAGTGCTTTAATTGGTATTGGTTTAGGTGTTGGTGAAAACCGTGCTATCGATGCTGCTAAACAAGCTGTATCAAGTCCATTACTTGAAACAAGCATTGAAGGTGCAACTGATGCTATTATTAATGTTACTGGTGGTACAAGCTTAACATTATTTGAAGCTGAAGATGCAGCAGAAGTAGTAAGACAAAGTAGTAATACTGATATCAACATTATCTTCGGTGCTGTAATTAATGAAAACTTAAATGATGAAGTAATCGTTACCGTAATTGCAACTGGCTTTGAAGATAATAAAGAAGCACCTGTAACAGAAGAACAACCACGTGGAAGATATAAAGAACAAAATGATGACAGTGATTTTGACATTCCACCATTCTTAAGAGATAGAGATAATTTTTAAGTCTAACCAAAGTTAGACTTTTTTTATGCAATAATCGACATAATCTATCTTAAATATTATTTATAATAAAAAAGGTGATTAAAATGACAATATACATAGATATAATATTATTATTAAACTTTTTTATTGATTTATTGCTACTATTATCAGTGTCATTTTTATTAAAAAGAAGAACACCTTTAATTAGAATCATAATTGCATCATTAATAGGTTCTTTATCTACATTATTACTATTTGTTATCCACAATAATTTATTATTATTTTTCTATAAAATATTAATAAGTATCATTATGATAATAATAAGTTTTAAATATAATAACTATCATTATTTTAAAGATAATCTTTTATATCTATATATTATAAGTATAGTTTTAGGGGGAACAATCTATTTAATAAATAATCAAATCTCAACAATAAATAATGGTATGTTATTTACTTCTAATAATTTAAAAATAAATATAATATTGTTAATAATTATTAGTCCAATTATTCTTTATAAATATCTTAAAAATACTAAAAACTATCAATTAACTTATTCTAATTATTATGACATAGACATATATTATAATGATTTATGCATAAAAGGGACTGCTTTTTTAGATACTGGTAATAACCTTAAAGATCCATATTTTAAACGGCCTATAATCTTAATTAATAAAGAACTTATAAGTGAACCAGTTAAAACATTTTTAGTTCCCTACAGTGTTGTAAATAACCAAAAAGGTCTGCTTGAAGTATTTAGTCCTAAAAAAATTATAGTCAATAATAAAAAATGTAAAAAAACACTTTTAGGACTTTCAGATGTAAATATAAATGGTATAAAAATAATCTTAAATAAGGAGGCATTATGATTAGAAAAATTATTGATTATATCTTTAAACTACTAAAAATAGATAACACTTTATTATTTGTTGGAAGTACTGATGTTCTGCCTCCACCATTATCTAAAGAAGAAGAACTAGACTATGTTTTAAAAGCTCGTAATGGTGATATAGAAGCCCGTAATAAATTAATTGAACATAACCTAAGATTAGTTGTATTTCTTGCTAAAAAATATGAAAGTACTGGTTATGATTTAGAAGATCTAGTAAGTATTGGATCAATAGGTCTTATTAAAGGAATTGAAACATATAAACCAGATAAGAATATTAAACTAGCAACTTATTCATCAAGATGCATTGCTAACGAAATCTTAATGTATATTCGTAAAAATAAAAAAAGAAAAACTGAAGTTAGTCTTGAAGATGCTTTAAATTATGATGCCGAAGGTAATGAACTTCACTTAGAAGATATTCTAGGAACTGATGATAATATTATCTTTGATGAATTCTCCTTTAAACTAGATAAAGAACTTTTAAAACAAGAACTAAAAAATTTAAATGATCGTGAAAAACAAATCATGACTTTAAGATATGGTTTAAATGAAACAGAAGAATATACTCAAAAAGAAGTTGCCGAAATGCTTGGTATCTCCCAATCATATATATCAAGAATTGAAAAAAAGATTATCAAAAAATTAAAAACTCTAATGGAAATAAATTAATTTGAATAAAAAAAGCTTCATTTTCTCAATATATTTGAGAAAGGAGCTTTTTTATTTGGCTAAGTATAAAGTAGAAATAAACGGAATAGACACTAATAAATTAAAAGTATTAACTAATGATGAAATGATTACTTTATTTAAAGAATATCAAAAAGGAAATCAAGAAGCTAAAGAAAAAATAATTAATGGTAACTTAAAATTAGTTCTAAGTATCATTAATAAATATAATAATGGTAAACATGATATGAATGATTTATTTCAAATTGGTTGTGTTGGTTTAATTAAAGCAGTTGATAACTTTAGTTTAGAATATAATGTTCAATTTTCCACCTATGCAGTTCCCTTAATTATTGGTGAAGTTAAAAGGTTTATTAGAGATTCAAGCACTGTAAGAATATCAAGAAACATTAGAGATAATGCTTATCAAATTTTAAAATATAAAGATGAATATATGTTAAAATATGGCTCTGAGCCTACTAATCATGAAATTTGTGATAATTTAAATTTATCTGAATATGAACTAGCATCATCTCTAGAAAGTTTAATCGCACCTATGAGTTTATTTGATCCCATCTATAATGATGGTGGAGATACTATCTATCTTATGGATCAAGTAAAAGATTCAAAAATAAAAGATCAGGATGATATTATAAGTTTAAGACATGCCTTAAAAGAAATTAATGAAAGAGAAGCTAAAATATTATATTCAAGATATATCTATGGTAAAACTCAAATGGAACTTGCAGATGATTTAGGTGTTTCTCAAGCTCAAATATCACGAATTGAAAAAAGTGCTATCAAAAATGTTAAAAGACTTATGAAATAACATATAATTTATTGGTGATAACTATTATGCTTATGAGTGATTTACAACGTAAAGATATTATAAATATGACTACTGGCACCCGAATCGGTAAAATAATTGATATCGATGTTAATGAAGATGGTCTTATTAATAATTTAATAGTAGGTGAACTTAAAATGATGAAAAGATTTAATAATAGTAGTGAAACAAGAATATCTTTTAAACAAATAAAAACTATAGGTTCTGATGTAATACTTGTCGACTTACCTTAAAATAAGTATAATATAGGTAGTTGGTGATGAAATGAATAAAAAAATAGCTATAATAAGTATAATAGTTTTTATCTTAGATCAAGCTACGAAATATATTATAGAAAGTTTAATAAATTTAAATCAAAGTATTAAAGTAATCAAAAATTTCTTTTATTTAACTTACGTTCATAATGAAGGAGCAGCATGGAGTTTATTTTTAAAACAAAGAATATTTTTAATAGTTATAAGCATCTTAGCATTATATGTTATTATTAAATATCTTAAAAATTTTACACAAAATAAAAGAAATATGATTGCTTTTGGCTTACTTATTGGTGGTATTTTAGGTAATTTTTTTGATAGACTAGTATTTGGCTATGTTAAAGACTTTTTAGATTTTAGACTATTTAATTATAATTATCCCATCTTTAATATAAGTGATATTGCTATATTTTTTGGTGTAATATTAGTTATATATGCAATTATTAAAGGAGAAGACCATGAAGATATTAATAAATGATGAAAATATTAGAATCGATAAATATTTAACAAATCAAACAGATTATTCAAGAAGTACTATTCAAAAAATGATTGAATCAAAAAATATTTTAGTTAATGGTAAAGAAACTAAAAGTAATTATATTTTAAGAAATAATGATGAGATAACAATTGATGAAAATTTTAATGAAGAAATTGACATTGAACCAGAAAATATTAAATTAGATATTATCTATGAAGATAATGATTTAATGGTAATTAATAAACCATCAGGTATGGTAGTTCATCCTGGTAATGGTAATACTTCTCATACGTTGGTAAATGCTCTTATGGGTTATACCAATAATTTAAGTGATGCTAATGGCGAGTTTAGACCAGGTATTGTTCATCGTATTGATAAAGATACAAGTGGTATTATAATTGTTGCTAAAAACAATAAAGCTCATGAATTATTAGCAGAAGGCTTTAAAAATAAAACTATCAAAAGAGAATATACAGCTCTCTTAATTGGTGAACTTCCAACCGAAACAGCAACTATTGATGCCCCCATTGGTAGAGATAAAGAAGAAAGAAAAAGAATGTGTGTTACTCCAGATAACTCTAAACATGCTGTAACTCACTTAAATGTCTTAAAAAGATATAAAGGGTATACATTAGTAAATCTTTCTTTAGAAACCGGTAGAACTCATCAAATAAGAGTCCATATGAAATATATTGGTTATCCAGTATATAATGATCCTGTTTATACCAATATGAAAACAACTCCATTTGGTCAATTCTTACACTCAAGAAGTGTTGATTTTATTCATCCTATCACTAAAGAAAAACTTCACTTCGAAGCCCCATTACCAACAGAATTCCAAAAATTTATAGATAACCTTGAAAGTAGATAATTCTACTTTTTTATTCTCTTTACTAAAACCACAAATTGTTATAAAATATATATATTAAATAAAAAGGCAGGAGTATTATGAGTACATTAGTAAACAAAAAAGATGAAATAGTTATGCGCCTTGTTCATTATTTTATTACCGAAGAAAACTATCAACCAATCATAGTAAATGGAGTAAAAAATGAAATTTGGTTAGAAAATTTAAATGCTAATTATAAAGTAATAAGAATTAATTCTAATTATATTCACAATGAAGAACAACTAAAATTTGATAATTTTAAAATAAAAAATGTTACTAAACAAATTAAAAAGAAGACTTTTTCTTTTAAATTAAAAACTTTAAATATCTTATTAGATTTAAATGATAACATTCCTTTAAAAGAAGATAAATTAATTGACAACTATAAAGTTGATTCTTTAAAAGATATTAGAAAAGATGATAATTTAGCAGGCTTATTTCCTAAATTAAAAACTATGACTTTAAAGAAATCTAACGATTTTGAAAATTTTATTCAATTAACTAATGATATTAATGAAAAAAGTGAAGCTGATAATAAGGAATATGAAAGAATATTTAAACCTAAAAGAATAGTTATAACCAATATTTTAATCATTTTAAATATAATAGTTTTTGCTTTAACTATGACTATTCCTAAATTAGCCAATATGTTTGTTTTAGATCCTTCTTCAGTAAGAAATGGTGAAGTTTATAGATTAATAACTTGTATATTTATGCATGCAAGTATATTACATTTAGTGTTTAATATGTATGCCTTATCTATAATTGGTAAACAAGTTGAAACTTTTTTAGGAAAAACTAAATTTTTAATTGTTTATTTATTTAGCGGATTAACTGGTTCTTTATTATCATGTGCGATAACTAATACCTATAGTTTAGGCGCTTCTGGTGCTATCTTTGGTTTAATGGGTTCACTTCTATATTTTGGATATCATTATCGTCTATATTTAGGTAGTGTTTTATTAGGTCAAATTGTTCCAGTTATTGTAATCAATTTAGTAGTTGGTTACTTAACCCCAAGTATTGACAATGCTGCTCATATCGGTGGATTAGTTGGTGGTTTATTTTTATCAATGGCTCTAGGAGTTAATAAAGATGATGAAAGAAGCTCTAAAGTAAATGGAATAATAACTAGTTTAATATTATTACTATTCTTAATATATCTAGTATTTTTTACAAAGTAAAATCACATATAATTGTGGTTTTTTTCTTATTAAAATGATATATTTATAATAGGAAGTGAAACGATGACAAAAAGTAGTGTGGCTGTTGATCATAAATGTCCTGCTTGCAATGCTCCATTAGTATTTGATCCTACAAGTCAAAAATGGAAATGCGATTATTGCGGTCAACAATTTGAGTTAAAAGATTTAAAAAACAATCAAGAAAAATATCAAAAAAATGAATCAAAATCTGAAGAAAATAATAAATATGATTTATATCGTTGTCCAGATTGTGGTGCCGAAATTATAACCGATAAAAATACAACCGCAACATTCTGTGTATATTGTAAAAATCCTACTATTATTAAAGCAAGATTAGAAGGTAAATTTGAACCCGAAATAATTATTCCCTTTAGTAAAACAATTGATAATGCAAAAGAAGCTTTTAAAAAAGTAGGTAAACATCATCCTTTAATGCCTAAAAGTTTTAGTAGTGAAAAAAATATTTCTGAAATAAGAGGAATCTACATTCCATTTTGGCTATTCTCATGTGTTTCTAGTGGTGGCATAACTGTTAAAGCAACTGATGTAAAAGTTTGGATTCGTGGCAATTATCGTTATACCAAAACTGATATTTACGAAATAATAAAAGAAGGAAAATGTAAAATAGATAGAGTACCTAACGATGGTTCTTTAAAATTCGATGATGCTATTATGAATTCAATCGAACCATTTGATTATTCAAAAGTAGTACCTTTTAATTACTCATATCTATCAGGCTTTTTGGCCGAAAAGTATGATGTTGAATCATCAAAAGCCCAAGAAAAAGTTATATCTAGAATGAAAAATACTATTAAAGAAATATTTAAAAGTAAAATAGTAGGATATAGTTCGATTATTATAACTAGTGAAAATATTACATTTCCAGAATTTAAAACAGAGTATGCTTTATTACCAGTTTATTTATTAAATATTAAATATAAAGATAAAACATATACATTTGCTATGAACGGTCAAACCGGAAAATTAATTGGAAATATGCCAGTATCTATTCCTAAAGCCATTATCGCATTCTTATCTATAGCGTTAATTGTATTTGCGATTAGTTTTGCTATATTCTATTTCTTCATAAGGAGTAATGTGTAATGAAAAAGTTATTATTTTTATTAATTACATTCTTTTCACTATTGATTCCTGTATCTGCTTCAACTAATACATATTCAAGAACTAAAGAAGATTTAAGAGTTCCCAGTAAAATAAAATATAAAGATAAAATGGAACTTAATGTTTTATCAACTCCATCAGTAAATGCTGATGAAAAAATATATGACTTTGCTGAAATTTTAACCGATGAAGAAGAACAAAAATTATATGAAAGTGTTAAAGAATTTATCGCTCATACTAATTTAGATTTAGCAATCGTAACAATCAATACTAATGTTAAAACTTCAACTAGAGAATATGCTGATGATTTTTATGATTATAACGATTTTTCTATCAATGGATTAGCATTTGTTATTGATATGCAAAACAGAATATTTTATATTTCTACAGCAGGAACAGCCATGCTTTATTATGATGATAGTCGTATTGAATATACTTTATCAGCATTAGATTTACCAATGTATAATCATGAGTATTTTAATGCTTGTAATACTTTAATTGAAAGAATAACAAATTATTATAACCAAGGCTTTTCAGATAATAATAATAAATATGTTGTAATAGGAACTAAAATTTATCGTAAAACTCCATATTTAACATTGACAATAATTGCTATAGGAAGTGCTATCATTGGCACCTTAATCTTAGCTTTACGTAACAAAAAAGTTAAACAAGCAACTAATTCAAATGATTATTTTGATCAAAAAGCTTTTGAAATAACCAAAGACACTAAAAACTTTATTACATCAAATACTAGCAGAGTTTATATTCCTCCAGCAGATACTGGAGGAGGTGGTGGACATTCATCAGGCGGTGGTTTCCACTCTGGTAGTTCTGGTGCCAGTCATGGTGGTGGCGGTCACAGATTTTAAAAACTATCATTTTGATAGTTTTTTCTTTACATCTAAGTTATAATAAAAAAGGAGTAATTATGAAAGAAAAATATATAACAAGCGGACAAAATAAATTAGAAATATTAACTGATATTTTTATTTTTTATATTTTATTAATATTTCCCTTTATAATAGATAAAACAGGATACTTTCATATTTTTGAATGTAAATGGAATTATTTTAAATTAGGATCAGTCGTCTATATATTATTAACTTTTTTCATTATAATGTATTATTTAATCATCAAAAAAGTTAACTTATTTACAAATAAAAAAATTAAGAAATTTCAAATATTTTTATTTATATATTTATTAATTTGTATTATAAGTGCTTTTACATCACCATATAAAGATAATTATAATATAATAATTGGTCTAGGTAGAAAAGAAGGACTATTAGTAAATTTAATGTATATAATAACATTCTTTTTTATAACATTCTTTGGAAAATATAAGAAAAATCATCTTTTATTTCTTACAATATCAGCGTTTATTGAAAGTATAATTTGTTTTTTTCAATATCTTGGTATAGATTTTTTGAATATGTATCAATTAGGTTATGGAACTCATAATGCTAGCTTTATGGGAACAATAGGAAATATAGACTTTTTAAGTGCCTTTTTTATGCTTACTATAACCCCAACTATTGCTTCATTTATCTTATTAGAAAAAACTAAAAAAATCCGTATTTTTGAATTAATAACCATATTTTTAACATTATTTATATTTGAAATAATTAATGTTGATAGTGGAAAAGTAGCTTTACTAGGAATTATTATTTTATTTTTCCCAGTACTAATAAATACTAATAAAAAAACATCTAATCTTTTAATAGTAATAAGTTTATTCTTTTTAGGATATGCATTTAATATCTTTTTAAACCCTGTATATCACTATAATATCAATAAATTATCATTAGATTTTCAGATTAATATCATGCTTATAATGTTATTAATTATCTCTATATCTTTAATTTTAATATCATTTAAATTCCAAAAAATAAATTATAAAATAGAACTCAAAAACTACTTAAAAAAATATTATATATTTATTTTTAGTATAGGCATATTTTCCTTAATATTATTATTTATATTTGATTTTAAAATAGGATATTTAACTGAAATTCATGAAATATTACATTTAAATCTAAATGATACCTTTGGTAATTTTCGTTTATTTCTATGGAAAAGAAGTATTCAATTAGTAAAAAATTATCCTTTAATAGGAACTGGTCCTGATACATTTGCTATTAGATTTATGAGCAATTTTGCAAATGATCTTTCTTTAATTGGAAGCAAAACAATTGAAGATACAGCCGCAAATGTATATTTAACTATTTTAGTAAACAATGGTATTTTAGGTTTAATCTTTTATTTAATGTTTATTTTTAATTATCTTAAAGAATTTATTAAATGCCATAAAGAATCATTAGTTATTTTAATTGGTGTAATCTGTTATTTAATTCAAGATTTCTTCAATCTTGAAATTGTAATAGTTACTCCAATATTTTGGGTTATTACATCTTTAGCTTATTTAAGTTTACAATTAAATAAAGAAATTATATAATAAAAATATAAGAGTAGAGGATAGTGTTATGAAAAAGAATTATATAAAAATGTCATTAATTGTTTTTGCATTTGCTTTAATAGTAAGTATTGCTAGTGGAACTATAAACTTATTTAATAGTTATGCGTATGAGAATAGTACACCATCAGATTTAAGTACTCCTGCAGATACAAGTACTGCTGCTGATTTAAAAGAAAGACAAAAAGAAGCTGCAAAACATGGATATAGTACGCCTGCTAATTTAACTGATGAATATGATAATCAAATAACTTTAAGAGAAATAATGTGTTCAAACATTAACAATTCTTATTACTTATCTGGTAATAGTTCAATAAATTTATATATTGAAGTTACAGATGAAATTGTAATAGATGGTTTAACCAAACTAAAAAATGAAGAAACCGGCAAAATAATTGAAATAAATGATACTCTTTGGTGCACTGATTCAAATGATGGTGATTGTTTAATTGAATTACAACTTCCAGATAATATTCCAAATGGTCAGTACTCAGTATATGAATTAAAGTTAACTGCTTTAAATAGTGATTATACAAAATATGAAAAGACATATTCTAAAGATGGTCATAATAATACTACCACATTTGCATTACCAGAAAATAAATTTAATATAATAAATTCTAACTCTAAAATTCATGGAGTTTATGTTGGAAGTACCAGTAATTTTAATAAAACATATAAAAGTGGTTCCAAAATAAAGTTATATGGTTCTAATTATACTCAAGAAGCAACCGTAACATTTATAAATGAAAAAACTAAAGAAACATTTGTTGCACAACATAAAGACAATAAATATATTCAATTACCAAATAACATTAAAGATGGAACTTATTACTTAGCTAAAATTCAAGGTGTTTACAATTATAAGGATTATTCTAATTGTACAGATGATGATTATGATGATAGTTATGAATTAATCAATTCAAAATGTGTCAAAAATATAACTGAAAAATACGAATATGATTATTCATCATTACCAAAAATCTTTATTACTATTGACAAAAATGCTAGTACTATAGAAGAACCAGATATAACAACAACTACAACAACTACTACCACCACATCAACAACGACAACTAAAAAAGCTGAAAAAGTAGTTAAATTTACTAAAAATAAAAATATATATTTAATTTTAGGTGGAGTAGGTGTCTTCGTAATTGTATCTTCATTAACAGCATATCTATTAATTAAAAATAAAAAGAAGAATGAAAATAAATAATTCATTCTCCTTTTTTTATACATAAAGATATTCTATATTTTCCATCAGACATAGTAATAAATTTATAATAACTAAGATCGATATCCAGATATCCAATATTTATAATAGATTCACCAATACACTTAATGTAAGCTTCTTTCAAAGTATAAATAATATAAAATTGATTTAAGTTATTTAGAACATTATTTGTAAACATTCTTGATATTTTTAAATCAACATGTCTTATTTTTTCAATATCAATCCCAACTTCACTTTTAGTAAGTACACAAGTTACATAATCATATGAATGACTAATATTAAAATAATAATCATCAATCAATGGTTTACCATATTTATTATAGTTAAATTTTAAATTATCATAATCGATTCCATAATTATTAAAAATACTAATTAATAATATTTCACCTAATATACTTTGCTTTCTTTTAAGATTATTATATTTTTTAATTTTATTTTTTTTATCATTAGAAATTTTCTTATAAAACAGTTTATAATCATTATCATTATAGTTATTAATATTATCAACTTTTATCATCATATCAATCACTCTAAATATATTATAACATGTATAACTATGTTATAATTAATAAAGGTGATCTGTTTATGGCCAGAAAATTATTTTGTGATATTAGTCCCACATGTTATAAAATATCTTTAAAAAAAGAAATCTTTTTAAGAAATATTAAAGATTTTTTTAGTGATGCAAAATTTGCTAAAGATTTTTCCAAAAAAGAATTACCAGTTATTGTCAAAGCACATAGTTCCATATTATTAAGAAAACTTAATGGTGTTGATATGCAATTACAAGAAAATAAAAAAACTAATATTAAACTAGCTTGTGATAAAATTAATGGAATAATTATTAAACCAAATGAAGTATTTTCTTTTTGGAAAATATTAGGTCATGCCACAGATAAAGAAGGCTATAAAAAAGGATTGGTTATTGGTCGAAATGGTTTTACTGCTGGCTATGGTGGAGGTTTATGTCAAATGGCAAACATGATTCATTATTTAGTTTTAAATAGTCCATTATTAACTACAGAAATTCATCATCATTCAGATGCACTATTTCCAGATGATAGAAGAAGGGTACCATTTGGTACGGGAACATCAGTAACTTACAATAATTTAGATTATCGATTTAAAAATACAACAGATCAACCAGTTCAAATCTTAGTTTGGATTGATAATGATTCATTATGTGGAGAGCTAAGAACAACCAAAGAATATCCATATCGATATAGATTAGTTGAAGAAAATCACCACTTTCATAAAGAAAATGATCGATTTTATAGAATATCTCAAGTATATAGAATAGTAACAGATAAAAAAACTAATAACCAAATTCAAAAGGAATTAATATTAGATAATCATTCAGAAGTTATGTATGATTACTCATTGATTCCTGAAAGTGAAATCTTATGATAGATAAAATTTTAAAACCATCAAATAATCTTGCTTATATATGTGACGATGAATCAATTACTTATAAAAAATTATATGAAAAAGTGGATGAGTATGGTACACTTCTTCAAAAACAAGGTAATACACCGGTAATAATTTATGGTAAAAAATCAGTTGATTACTTAATTATGATTTTATCATGCATTAAAGCCAAAAGATGTTATATTCCTTTAAATGACACAATTCCAATTTATCGTATAAAAGAAATCATAAATTTAAGTAAAGCAACAACAATTTTAACTAATGAAAAATTAGATATTTCAAATATAAATATTTTAAACTTAGAATCATTGAAATTGTATAATAAAAATAAAAAAGTACCTAACAAAAATAAGATATGTTATATAATTTTTACATCAGGTAGTATAGGAACTCCCAAAGGTGTTCCTATTAGTTATGATAATTTAATGAATTTTATTAATTGGATTAATAAGCTAATACCTCCAAAAAATATAAATAAAGTTTATAATAGTTCTTTATTTTCTTTTGATTTAAGTGTAACTGATTTGTATTATTCATTATCTAATAATTTAACCCTAGTAAGTAACGTCAAAAAAGATATATATGATAGTTTAAAAGATATAAACTTGATGGTTGTAACGCCTTCTCATCTTAAATTATGTTTAACTAATCCAGATTTTAATGAATTAAATTATCCAAAATTAAAATATATTTACTCATGCGGTGAAAGACTAGATGTTAATATAGCAAAAGAAATTTATAATCGCTTTAAACAAGTAAAGCTGATAAATGCTTATGGCCCAACTGAAGCAACATCTGCTGTTTGTGGTATTCTAATCACCAATGAAATGCTTAATAACAAATATCTGCCAGTAGGAGATATTTCTAATGTTGCTACAAAATTAGAAATAATAGATGGAGAAATAGTTCTATCAGGAAAAAGTGTTTTAAAAAATTATCTAAATGATTCTAACCCCATTTTAAAATATTATACAAATGATTTAGGATACATAGAAAATAATTTAATTTACTGCTTAGGAAGAAAAGATTACCAAGTTAAGTTCATGGGTTATCGAATTGAATTAGGAGATATTGAAAACAATTTTTTAAAAATACCTGGTATTTCAGAAGCAGTAGTAGTGCCAGTTTATTATAAAGATAATATTAAAATGTTTAAAGCTTTTATAGTATCCGATATTGAGAATATAGATTATATTAAAAACGAATTAGCAAAATATATACCAAAATATATGATTCCTAAAAAAATAGAAATACTTAAACAAATGCCTTTAACAAATAATTTAAAAATAGATAGAAGTAGGTTAAAATGATAAATATTAGTGATATTTTATATGAATTATCTGAAGATAAAAATGTATATAATAAAGATTATGATTTAATTGAAAATGGAGTATTAGATTCTTTTATGTTTATTGAACTATTTTATAAATTAGAAGAATTAGGCTATAACATATATCCTACTAGAATAAATCGTGAAATGTTAAGAACACCAAGACAAATAGAATTATTAATTAAAGAATATGAAAAAAAGGATTCGAAATGAATCCTTTTTAAAATTTACGATATAAACCAATTGCTTTACCTAAAATAGTACATGTAGGTAATATAATAGGAGCCATCGTATCATTTTCAGGTTGTAATCTAATATGATCTTCTTCTTTATAAAAAGTTTTTAAAGTAACTTCATTATCCATAGTCATAGCTACAACTATGTCACCATTTCTTGCAACTCTTTGTTTTTGAATAATAACAATATCTCCATCAAATATACCAGCATTAATCATACTTTCACCAGAAACCTTTAAAGTAAAAATAGTTTCTTTAGCCGGAATTAAATTAGCAGGTAAAGTAAAAAACTCATTAGGATTTTCAATTGCTTCAATTGGAGTACCAGCTGTAACTTTACCAAGTAGTGGAACTTTAACTAATTCTTCATTCTTAGGCATAAATTCATTTTCACCATTAACTTCAATAGTTCTGAATTTAGATTTAGTTTTAGAAATTGCACCTTTAAGCTCTAATTGTTTTAAATGCGTGTGAACAGTTGCCGGACTAGATAAACCTAAACCAGCACATATTTCTCTAACAGATGGTGGAAAACCATACTGTACAATATATTTTTTAATAAATGTTAATACTTCTTTTTGTTTTTTAGTTAGCTTTTCATTCATTTAACATGCCTCCTATATTGATATTAACACACGAACTGTAAAAAGTCAAACATTTGTTTCTAAAAATATTGACTGCGAATAATTGTTCGTGATATTATAAATGTGCAGTAAGGAGATGTTGTTATGATAGCAAAATTAAATGATTATAAAGGAGTGATTATTTTTTATATCCTCCTTGCATTAATCTTAATGGGAATGGGCATGCGTAATAAACAAATTGATGCTCATTCTTCTAATCAATTTAGCCAAAATTATCAAATAAATTATTAATATTAATTATTTTGTGTTATAATCAGTTACGTGGTGGTGATTGATATGCATTTACCTAATATGCTTGATGCTAAAAAAAGAAATCAAGAAAAAGTAAATTACATATATGAAACAAGAGAAAATAATAAAATATTTGCTGGTAAAAAATATTTTATTAAGACTTATGGATGCCAAATGAATGTTCATGACTCAGAAGAAATTAAAAGTTTACTTGAAACATTAGGATACACTGAAACTGATAATTATGAAGAGAGTGATTTAATTATTTTAAATACATGTGCTATAAGAGAAAATGCTCACGATAAAGTTTTTGGCTTCCTTGGAAGATGTAAACATTTAAAGAAAACAAATAAAGATTTAATTTTAGGATTGTGTGGTTGCATGGCACAAGAAGAAAGTGTAGTAGCAGAAATAAGAGAAAAACATCCATACATAGATATCGTCTTTGGTACCCACAATATGAATGAATTACCTAAAATGTTAACTGAATTTACTGGTAAACAAGATATTGAAATTTACAGTAAAGAAGGAGATGTAATAGAGTTTGGTAATTTATATAAAAGAGATTCTAAAATATCTGCTTGGGTAAATATAATGTATGGTTGTGATAAGTTCTGTACATATTGCATTGTTCCTTATACTAGAGGAAAACAAAGAAGTCGTAAAAGTGAAGATATCTTAAAAGAAGTTAAAGAATTAAAAGAACAAGGATACAAAGAAATTACACTTTTAGGTCAAAATGTAAATGCTTATGGAAAAGACTTAGATAATGAAATCGAATTCAGCAAACTATTAGAACTAGTAAGTGATATAGGTATTGAAAGAATTAGATTTGTTACTTCACATCCATGGGATTTCACTGACTCAATGATAGATATTATTGCAAAGAGAGATAATATTATGCCTTACATACATTTACCTCTACAAAGTGGTTCAAATCGCATCTTAAAATTAATGGGTAGAAGATACACAAAAGAAGAATATTTAACACTATTTAATAAAATTAGAACTAAAGTTAAAAATGCCAGTATTACAACTGATATTATTGTTGGTTTCCCAGGTGAAACAGAAGAAGATTTTAAAGAAACCCTAGATGTTGTTGATAAATGTCATTATGACGGCGCATTTACATTCATCTTTTCTCCAAGAGAAGGAACACCAGCTTCTAAAATGGTTGATGAAACCCCTTTAAGTGAAAAAGAAGAAAGACTTCAAAGACTAAATGAAAAAATAAATGCATACTCAAAAGAAAGTAATGAAAGAATGCTTAATACAGTTCAAAAAGTCCTTATAACTGGAGTAAGTGAAAAAGATCCAAATAAAGTATGTGGTTATACTGAAAATATGAAATTGGTTAATGTTGAAGCCGATAAAAATACCATTGGCCAAATTATTGATGTTAAAATAAATGATGCTAAAAGCTTTAGTTTAGATGGAATTATTTCAAAATAATTCCTTTTATTTTCACTATAATTTTGTTATAATTAAATAGAATAAGTGGAGGTTTCATATGAAAGATAATAATCAAAATAATAATAATAACTCACAACCAGTAGTGTTAGGAGTATTAAAAAAAGAAAAGTCAAGTAAACCATTCTTAGCAATAATCATCTTTGCCTTATTACTAGGAACCTGTTTTGGTTTACCTTACATAAAAGAATACCTTAATACCGAAAATAACAGTATTACAGAATTTTATCAAAAATACATTAAACAATATTTTGAAAAAGATTCAGATTCAAATGACATAAATAATAATGAAAATAATACTCCAATAACTAATAAATATACATGTAGTATTGAAACTAAAGAATCATATCAAGAAAAAATCGAATATACATATACATTTACTGATAATAAATTAACTCAAATAAATGAAACTAAAGTTTTTACAATAAACACAGATCAAAATATTAATGATCAAATTAAAACATCATATCAAACCTTATCAGATCAAATCAAAAATTTACCAAATACAACCACAACCATGAATGAAACTTCAACAACAATTGAATTAATCAATACTATAGACTTAACTAAAACCGATATAACTTCACTTAATAATGAAAACTATTTTAATAATCAATCATCATATGAAACCATTAAAACAACGTTAACAAATAAAGGATATACTTGCTCATGAATATAGAAGTAAATGATTTTAATGGTCCGCTAGATCTTTTATTACACTTAATAAAGACCAATAAAATGGACATTTATGATATAGATATAAAAGTAATAACAAAAGAATATATAGATTATATTAACAATAATAAAGAATTAACTATTGATGCTTGCAGTGAATATTTAGTTATGGCATCCGAATTAATTCATTTAAAAAGCAAACAATTATTAAATAAAAATAATGAAGAAGAAGAAACTGAATATGAAATCAACAACGAAGAAGAATTAAGAAACCGTTTACTTGAATATCAAAAAATTAAAGAAATGGCTTCAGACTTTAGAGAACTTGAAACTAAAAGAGGTAATGTTTATACAAAATTACCAGAAAATCTAAATGAATTTAGAGAAAATAAAGAATTAAATAGTGACATTACCTTAGATGATTTATTATCAGCTTTTGAAGAATTCTTAAAAAGAAAAAGATTAGAAGAACCACTTAATACCAAAGTGACTAAAAGAGAATTAAGTGTTGAAGAAAGAATTAAATCAATTAGACAAATAATTAAAGTAAAAGGTAAAGTAAATTTCTTAGATTTATTTGATGATATTTCAAAACCATATGTAATAATTACATTTTTAAGTATTTTAAATATGACTAAAAACAAAGAAATTAAACTAACACAAACCAACAACTTTGGTGAAATTTTTATAGAAGGAAGTACATTATGAAAAAATTAGGGATTTTGGAAGGTTTATTATTTGTAGTAGGTGATGAAGGCTTAAGTTTAAATTCTATTTGTGAAATAATGGATATCAATGAACTAGAAGCTAAAAAACTACTTACAGGTTTAAAAGAAAAATATGAAAAAGAAGATAGTGGTATTAAAATAAGTTACTTAGGCGACGCCTTTAAATTAACTACTAAACCTGAACATAAAGAATTTTATCAAAAACTTGTTGAAACACCAGAATCAAATACTTTAAGTCCGGTTGCGCTAGAAACACTTGCTATCATCGCTTACAATGGACCATTAACAAGACTTGAGATAGATGAAATGAGAGGAGTTTCCACAGCATATACCATTAGAAAACTACTTGCCAGAGATTTAATTAAAATAAGTGGTAAATCTGATTTACCAGGAAAACCTAATCTTTACACAGTAACAAATACCTTCTTAGATTATTTTGGATTAGCAACTCTAAATGATTTACCAAAATTTGAAACAATTGCTCATGAAGACGAAGAAGAACTATATACAACAATTTTTAAAGAAAATGAATAGATTTATCTAAAAGTATGATATAATCTATCTATGCCCCTGTGGTGGAATTGGTAGACACGTTGGACTCAAAATCCAATGAAGCAATTCGTGAGGGTTCGAGTCCCTCCATGGGCACCAATTTTGATACTAAACTCAAACCTTTGAGTAAGAATAGAAAAGAGCATTTGATTATGGTAGATCAAATGCAATCCATTTCTGGATTTAGCATCTGAAATCACATAGTTGTGAAATCAGATGCTTTTGCTATTTTAAGAGTAAAAATAACTAAACGAAAAAAATATTCCCTTAAATAAAATTGTGTTATAATTAATACATACACAAATTGCCCAATAGCCAAGCGGTAAGGCATCAGGCTCTGACCCTGACATTTCATAGGTTCGAATCCTATTTGGGCAGCCATAAAAAATTAAAGTTCCATCTGGAACTTTTTTTATGTCAACAAAAAGTTAATTTAAAAATAACTAAAATTATCACAATCTCACTATTTATAAGCAAATGTTTTTTTAAACAAAAAATAATTAAAATCAAAAAAATAAAATTTTCTAAAAAATAAAAAATGTGATAAAAAAACATTGATTAATAATCTATGAAATGATATGATTGTCTTAGCGTAAGAAAAGTAGAGAGGTTAATATGTGGAATGAAGTACTTGAAGATTTAATTGTTGTTAAAAGAAGTGGTCAAAGAGTAGACTTCAATGCCTCTAAGATTGCTATCGCTATTAAAAAATCGTACGAAAGTGTATATGAAAACGTTAACGAAAAAGATGTTTATAAAGTATTTGAAAAAGTACTTACTTATATAAATGCTAATTATAAAGATCGTAAAACTATTAGTGTCGAAGACATTCAAGATATTATTGAAAACGTTCTTCAAAATGAAAACGAAGATGTCTATAATTCATTTAAAGAATATCGTCAAAAAAGAGCTGCATCTAGAAAAGTGTTTACCGAAAAACAGCAACATAAATTTGTTAAAGCTATTGAAAAAGTTCAAGAAGAAAACAATCTTCAAAAATATATAACACCATATAATGTTTTAAATAAATTTGGTCGTATCATTTCTGGTGAATATACCAAATCATATGTTTTAGATAACAAATACGTCAGAGCTTATGAAGAAGGTTTAATTTATATTCATGATCTAGATCATTTTATTTTAGGTTCAATTCCTCATTTAAATATGAAATTATCTATTAAAGAAGATGATTATTACTTAGATAATTTCTTAAATGAATTAATAAATGTTCAAAATGAAGTTAACTATGAAATCGGTATCAATGATTTAGATAACATCCTAGAGCCATTCTTTATCAAAAAACATAATTATATTTTAAGAAATAATTTATATAAATATTTTAACTTGAATGGTTATTTAGATTTACTTAGTTTTAAAAAATATGAAGACACTATTAATAAAATAACTGATATTTCTAAAACTCAAGATATCTTAAAAGATTTCATGATAAATATTCCTTTAAGAAATATTATAAATGCTGCCATTAATGATACAAAAATTGAATTAAATAATAATATTAAAAGAATTGTTGAAAGAATCTTTAATACTTTAACTAATAATAAAAAAAGAAATACTATTTTTAATATTAGCTTAGGTAAATATAATAGTTATTTAAACATCATTATAAAAGAAGAAATTATTAACTATCTAAGTGATAATAATTACTTAGAAAACGTTCATATAATCTTTAAAATAATCAATAATAATGAATTAGAATATTTAAATAGAATTGTAAGTTTAATAATCAATCATAAAAATATTTCTTTAGAATTCTTAAACGAAACAAATACTTCAAATGATGAAACCGCAGAATACTTTAGTAACGGAATAAGAGTTTTTGAAAGCAATGATGAACATAATAAATTTGCTACTGGAAAAATGATTGTAGGTTGTACATCGATCAACCTAGCAAGATTAGGTTTAAAATATAGCAATAAAGATTTAAAAGATTTTTACCAAGAATTAGATGAAATATTAGACCTAGCTAAAAATGAATTAATCTTAACTTTTGAAACAATTGGTAATAAGACAAAAGAAAACTATCAAACCTTATTTACTGGCAATGTTTATAGTGATGAAAAATTAGAACCAAATCAAAAAATCCGAAAAGTTATTAAAAGTGGAAATTTAAATATAGGTATTATTGGTTTAAAAGAATGTATTGAATCTTTAGAACCAACTGAAGATAAACAATATGATCTAATAATTAAAATTTTAAAATATTTAAATGATAAAATGAAACTTTATAGTGAAGAAACAAAATTAAACTTTGCAATATATGAACCAAGCAATATAAGTTGTCGTAAAGAATTAATTGCTATCGATAAATCAATATATGGTTTCAACAAAAAAATATCAAATCTTCAAAGCTATGCCTTAATTGAAGATTTAAAATCAATAAAAGATGATTATCATAAATTATCAAATATACAAAAAGAATTTAAAGGTGGTCAATTAATAACAGTATCTTTGCCAAGTAATGCATCAAATAAAAAAGTTTTAGATTTAATTAAAACTTTACAAGCATCAGATATTAGTTATGCCAAAATCGAGGTGGGAAAGAAATGATAATAAGTGGTTTTCAAAAATTAACTTTATTAGATTATCCTAATAAATTAGCCTGTATTATTTTTACTCAAGGCTGTAATTTCAAATGTGCATACTGTCAAAATTCAGACTTACTTGGTATTAAAACTGAAGGTCTAATTGATGAAAAAGAAATTTTTGATTATTTAGAAAAAAGAAAAAAAGTCTTAGATGGGGTAGTAATAACGGGTGGGGAGCCAACAATTCAACCCAACTTAACTTTATTTATTCAAAGAGTAAAAGATCTAGGTTTAAAAGTAAAATTAGATACCAACGGCAGTAATCCAGAAATAATTAAAAAATTATTAAAAGAAGATTTAATTGATTATATCGCCATGGATATTAAAACTGACTTTGATAAATATGAAGATATTATTAAAATAAATTGGAATATGGATACTATTAAAAAAAGTATTAAATTAATTAAAGAAAGTACTATTGAACACGAATTTCGAACAACAATAAATAAAAATAATCATACAATCGAAGATTTGAAAAGAATTTGTGAATACTTAGGTCCAGATGAAAATTACTATATTCAAAATTTTGAACAAAGTGATTATGTTTTAGATAAAAGTTTAAAGTCATTTAGTAAAGATGAACTTATCAAAATTGAAAAAAAATTAAAAAAGGAATTTCCTAACATTAAAGTTAGAGGATTATAAATTTTATACAAGTGGGAGGAATGTTTTATGTATAAAGTTAGAAAAAGAGATGGAAAAATAGTTCCATTCGACATCAAAAAAATTTCAGGGGCAATTATTAAAGCTTTCGTAGCAGAAGGTTCAAACTATGATGAAGGAGTTATTGATTTCTTAGCCTTAAAAGTTACTGCTGATTTTGCTGGAAAAGTAAAAAATAATATCATCGGTGTAGAAGATATTCAAGACAGTGTTGAATCCATTCTATCTCAAGCTGGATATACAGATATTGCTAAAGCTTATATTTTATATCGAAAATTGCATGAAAAACAAAGAGCAATGCAATCAACAGTTTTAGATTATAAACAAGTAGTAAATAGCTACATCAATGTAACTGACTGGAGAGTAAAAGAAAACTCAACCGTAACATATTCAGTAGGTGGTTTAATTTTAAGTAACTCCGGAGCAATAACTGCTAATTACTGGTTATCTGAAGTTTATGATGAAGAAATCGCCAAAGCTCATAAATCTTGTGATATGCATATTCATGATTTATCAATGTTAACTGGTTATTGTGCTGGTTGGAGTTTAAAACAATTAATTAAAGAGGGATTAGGTGGAGTACCAGGAAAAATTACAAGTAGTCCAGCTAAACACTTATCAACATTATGCAATCAAATGGTTAACTTCTTAGGAATTATGCAAAATGAATGGGCTGGAGCACAAGCATTCTCATCATTTGATACGTATCTAGCACCATTTGTAAAAAAAGATAATTTAACATTTAAACAAGTTAAACAATGCATTCAATCATTCGTTTATGGCGTAAATACACCATCAAGATGGGGAACTCAAGCACCATTTACTAATGTAACATTAGACTGGACAGTTCCCAACGATTTAGCTGAATTAAATGCCTTAATTGGTGGTGAAGAACAAGACTTTAAATATAAAGATTGCCAAGCAGAAATGGATATGATTAATAAAGCCTTCATTGAAATAATGATTGAAGGAGACGCTAATGGTAGAGGATTCCAATATCCAATTCCAACATATTCAATTACTAAAGACTTTGATTGGTCAGAAACAGAAAATAACAAATTATTATTTGAAATGACTGCAAAATACGGAACACCATACTTTTCAAATTATGTAAATAGTGATATGGAACCATCAGATGTTAGAAGTATGTGCTGTCGTTTACGTTTGGACTTAAGAGAATTAAGAAAAAAATCAGGTGGATACTTTGGCTCCGGAGAATCAACTGGATCAGTTGGAGTAGTAACTATCAATATGCCAAGAATCGCATACCTAGCTGAAAATGAAAAAGATTTCTATGAAAAACTAGAAAACCTAATGAACATTGCTGCTAGAAGTTTAAAAATTAAAAGAAATGTAATTACTAAATTACTAGAAGAAGGATTATATCCATATACTAAGAGATATTTAGGAACATTTAATAATCACTTCTCAACAATCGGTCTAGTAGGTATGAATGAAGCATGTTTAAATGCAAAATGGATTAAAGAAGATTTAACTCATGAAAAAGCCCAAAAATTTACTAAAGAAGTATTAAATTACATGAGAGTAAAATTATCTGATTATCAAGAAGAATATGGAGACCTATATAACTTAGAAGCTACTCCAGCTGAAAGTACTTCATATCGTTTAGCTAAAAAAGATAAAGAATTATATCCAGATATTATTACTGCATCAGATGATGAAACTCCATACTATACCAATAGTTCTCACTTACCAGTAGGCTACACTGATGATATTTTTGAAGCTTTAGATATTCAAGATGAATTACAAACTTTATATACATCAGGAACCGTATTTCATGCCTTCTTAGGTGAAAGATTAGAAAATTGGCAAGCAGCTGCAAATTTAGTTAGAAAGATTGCCGAAAATTATCGCTTACCATACTATACATTAAGTCCAACATATTCAGTATGTAAAAAACATGGTTATATTCCAGGTGAAGAATGGAAATGTCCTACTTGCGGTGAAGAAACTGAAGTATATTCAAGAATAACTGGTTATTATCGTCCTGTTAAAAACTGGAATGATGGTAAAAGTAAAGAATATCAAATGCGTAAAGAATATGATTTAGGCAAATCACATTTAACTCATGAAACAAAGTGTGAATGTGCTGATGATACTTGCCACTGTGAAAACACTAGTGATTTAAAAGATGGAATCTATCTATTTGGAACTAAAACATGTCCAAATTGTTCAATGGCTAAAAAATTATTAGAAAAAAACAAAATTGCTTATACATTAATAGATGCTGAAGAAGAAGCAGATTTAACTAAAAAATTAGAAGTAAAACAAGCTCCAACTTTAGTAGTAATTAAAAAAGATAAAGTTCAAACAATCGCTAATTTATCTAATATTAAAAAATATATTGAAGAAATAAAATAATATGTATGATGCAATTATAATTGGGGGAGGGCCTGCAGGATTAACTGCAGGCATTTACCTCGCTAGAGCTAATAAAAAAGCCCTAATTATTGAAAAAGAAAGCATTGGTGGTCAAATCGCATCAAGTCCTTTAGTCCAAAACTATCCCGGTTTTGTTTCAATAAGTGGAGCTGAATTAGCAAACAATTTATATGAACAAGTAGATAAATTAGGAGTAACCATTGAATTAGAAGAAGTATTAAAAATCGAACCAGGTGAAATAAACAAAGTAATAACTGATTATAATACTTATGAAACCAAAACAATCATAATTGCCACTGGTGCAAAATATAAACTATTAGGTTTAGATAATGAAGTTGATCTAATAGGAAAAGGTATTCATTTTTGTGTCAGTTGTGATGGAGCATTTTATAAAAATAAAGACGTGGCAGTCATAGGTGGTGGAAATACTGCAGTAACCAATGCCATCTATCTATCAAATCTATGTCATAAAGTATATTTAATTTGTCGCAAAGATAAATTTAAATGTGAAGAAGAATTAATTAAAGAATTAAATCAAAAAGAAAATATCGAAATCCTTTACAATTCTAATGTTACTAAAATTAATGGTGATAAAGAATTAGAAAGTATTGACGTTACCAATGAAAAAGAAACATCAAATCTTAAAGTTGCTGGAATGTTTATATCAATTGGTTTAAATGCCCAAAGTGAAATATTTAAAGATATCTTAAATTTAAATGACAATCATTATGTTGTAACTGATGAATGTCATACAAATTATCAAAATATTTTTGTTGCCGGAGATGTTAGAGAAAAAACAGTCAGACAATTAGCAACCGCCGTTAATGATGGTGCTATTGCTGCAACTCTGGCTATAAATTACTTAAAAAAATAACTACTCAAAAGAGTAGTTTATTTTATTATGGTGTCCCCACCGAGACTCGAACT
>CAKOIQ010000013.1 GCA_934086935.1 uncultured Bacilli bacterium | reverse complement strand
TGTTATAATTATATAACTAATTTCCTTTTTTGTTAAGAGGTTTACGTTCTTTTTGACTAATTTTAGTATATCTTCAATCATTTTTGCTACTAAAGTAGTTATTTCATATTGATTTATAATAATTTCTTCGCCTAATTTATTAACCACCGTTAATGTTTCTTTAACATCGGCATTTTTTATTGATGCTAAAGCTAGGTTTTCTTTTAGGTAATTTGCATCTTTTCTTCTTACATTGTATGTTTCTGAGATAGCTTTGTCAATCTCATAACCACCCTGATCTAAAGTTATATTATTAATATAAATTCCTTTACTATAAACACTTATATTTGTTGATGAATCTCCAAGATTTACTACTATAACATTTTTACTATCTAGTTCAGGGGTTTTAAAATTATAGTAATCGGTCATTCCTGTTGTGGTAATATCTACTACTTCTAAATTACATTTTTGAACTAATTTAACTAAATCGTATACTTTTTTCTTATCGGTTGAAATTAAAACACTTTTAACAGAAATATTTTTACCTTTTTTATTGATTGGTGACTCTGTTTCATAATCTCCTACTTTGAACATAATAGGAATGGTACCGATTAACTCATCATTGGGTTTGACACGATTGTAACTACTTGCTTGTAATACTTTGACAATATCATTGCTTTCTACAGTTTTTTCTTCATTTGTTATTTCATTGGTAGCATCTGTAACTGTAAATTCATTATAATCAGTAGGAATATTTAAAATAACATTTTTAATTTTAAAGTTTAATTCAAGTTCTGCTTCTTCTAATACAGCATTAATACTTTTAATTAATTTATCTTCATCAGTAATTTGATTATAGTAAAATCCTCTAGTGATGCCTTTTATTGCACATAAAATATTAAGTTTATGATTTATAAACTCTCCTACTATTAATTTTATATAATTTGATCCTATGTCTAAAGACGTATATATTTTTCTCATAATATCCCTTATTCTCTAGAAAGATTATACTATAAAGATTAGTATATTTCAAACATTTATCATAAAAAAAAGATTTGAATATTGTCAAATCTTTTATGATAAGGTTCGATATCTTATAACACCATGTCCTTCACTTTCGCCACCAACCCATAGTGATGAGTAAGAAGCGTTGTTATTATAAGCAGTAGCCATGGAATTATGATATAAATATAAATATCTAGTTCCAGCAGGTAAAGATGCAGAAAAACAAGCTGTATTGACACCACAATCACTAGAAATAACAGCTAATCCTATTCGGAAATAAGCATTTTTACGATTGTAGGCTGCTGAACCATAATCACCTTTTAATTGATATAAACTTGAATCATCATTATTATCTAAAGTAACGGCAATATTAGTTTCTCCATTTGTATTATCGGTTCCAGCACCTGGAAAATACATTCTCCAATAGCATGCTGGTGAAGTAACACTTATTGATCCTTGTCCTACGTAAATATTACCTCCGGTGTATCCGGCAAAGACATAACCACCACCGTCATTTACTTGATTTATACCCATAGATGTATCTAGCGAACCATTTTTAAATGTTCTTGTGTAGTAAATATATGGAGCTATTTCAGCTGATGATGTATTGCAGGTAAATGTTACAGCTTTGGAACTATATGATTCGTTACCTACTGCATCTCTGAAATGAACATAATATGAGCCGGCTGTACTAATTGAATATGTTGCCTGAGTTGCATTTGAATATGATGAAAATGCATTCCATCCTCCTGTACATGAAGTTGAGGACGTGCTTAAACAACTATAAGCGACACCACTTTCATTATCAATAACATCTGTAACTATGTTCGTTCCACTTTTTACGCCATCATATATTATTGGTGGGACTGTATCGATACTGTAAGATCCTGAACAGTGAGTGCTTGATGTGTTTCCGGCCCAGTCAACAGCGTTAAAGCAGAACTTTGTACTTGAACCTGAACCATATATATAGGTTCCGCTGGTATAGGCTGTACTCGGTACACATGAGGAACTTGCAGTTGTACAGTAGTACATTGCATAGATTCCACTATATGTTTCTGATGCTGTTGCTTGATAACCAACTGATTTATACCAGCCGTTATTATATCCTGAAGTTACAGCACTTCCAGTTACTGTAGGCACGGTTGAATCAATAGAATATGCATCCGAACATACTACTGAAGACGCATTATCAGCTACGTCAGTAACTTGAATACATAATCTTTGAGCAGTGGCCGTATTTGGTAATGTATACGTATATGAGGTTAAAGATGTTGTTCCAGATGTAAATCCTGTATAAGCAGTTGTTGGGGTACATGTAGAATTTGTTGTTAAACAATATTTTAATGATGCTACACCAGATACTTTTTCAGTTATACCAAAATTTAATTTAACTGATTTATACCAACCATAGGTTCCCGCTACTGTTGTTGGAGTATTAACTACTGCAGTTGGTGCTGTAGTATCTATTTTATATGAACTTGTACATGTTGTTGAAGATACATTATAAGCATTGTCTGTAACTTTATAACATATTTTTTGAGCACTTGTATTACTACTTAAAGAAACAGCCGATGTATATGTTGTACTTGGTGTACAAGTTGTTGATGTTGTAATGCAATATTTAATATTGTTAATACCACTGACGGAATCGGTTCCGGTTATACTGATACTCAAACTCTTATACCATGTTTTAGCAGTATTTTGAGAAGATGATGCAATTGCTGATGAGCCACTTGGTGAAACATTATCAACTTTATAAGCTGTTGAACATTTTACTGCAGAAGAGTTTCCTAATTTATCGGTTGATTGGAAACAATATCTTATAGCACTTGATGTATTTCCAATGCTTAATGAAAATGATGTTGCATTAGATAATGTATTGGTTGGCGTACAAGTTGTTGATGTAGTTGAGCAATACTTTGTTGTTGAAACTCCGGATACATCTGATGCAGTTCCAGATATTGTTACACTCTTTGCCCAAGTAGTGCTTGAACTGTTATTGTAAGTTGGTGTCTCTGTTAAGGTAATTGTTGGACCTTGACCATCAATGGTTATATCTTGGGTAGTTGTGACTGTTATATCATTTTCGGTATAAGAAATTGTTACACTAGTTTGACTTGATGTTAATGATGAACCGTTTGTTACTGTGTAATCCGTTACTTCTTTACTTGTACCATCTGAATAATGAGCAGTTACAACCATTCCTTCTGTTTGAAATGCAGTTGATGGTGCATAAACAATTTTAGTTGGCGGTGTTGTTATTGAAATACTTTGAAGAGTTTTAGCAGCTGTGCCAATAAAAATGTTTTGGGTTGTTGTAAATGTTTTATTTGTTGCTGTATCTTTATAAGAAATTGTTACATAAGTTTGTCCTTCGGTTATTGTACCATCAGTAATAGTATAACCTGTTATTACTTGTGTTGAACCATTTTGATATTTAGCAGAAATTATCATTCCAGTTGAATCAAATGTTTCTCCTACAGAGTATGTTGTTTTATTTGGTGGAGCTGTTACTAAAATTCCTGTCATGTCGTTGGTTACAGTAATTGTTTGTTTAGCCGATTTAGTTTCACCATTTTCACTGTATATAACTGTTACGTAGGTTTGCCCTTTAACTAAATTTTTGTTATTTGAAACACGATAACCAGTAACAACTTTTGAAGTACCATTTTGATATGATGCTGTTACTTCCATACCAGTCGAGTCAAAATTCTCACCGGCGATGTAAGTTGTCTTAGATGGTGGATTACTAATCGTTATACCAGTTAAGCTATTTGTTGCGTTTACTGGAAGAGTTACGGTTCTTGTAATCAAGTCTTCAGTATAAGAAATTCTAATTAAGTTTTGACCGGTCTTTAAATTTAAGTTGTCTGATAACTCATAGTTGGTTACCGTTTTATTAGTACCATCTGTGTAGTAGGCAGTTATGACCATACCAGTTGGGTCAAAATTTTCACCTGATATATACGTAAGTTTACTTGGTTTTGTAGTTAACTCAATTTTATCTAATTGTTTATTAGTTAACTCACCTGTTCCGGCTTGTTCAATAAATAATTTTGCTTTAAAACTTGAACCTTGTTCGTCATTTTGAACAATGTCTAAATCAGGATAAAATATTTTTAAAACATAAGTGTGAACAGCTGTTCCTTTGACAAATTGTCCAATACCAAAATATACTTTACTTTTACCACCCGGAATACTTCCTGATGTAACGTTAGGTATTAAAGTACTTCCGGTATCTTCCTTACTTCCATTTAAAGTATAAGTTAAAGCTCCATCAGGGAAATTACTTGCTTCAACATCCATTCCTGCATAATAATTCATTTTTAATGGTGAAGTATTATCACCTGTAACTGTAAATGTTTTTGTAGCCCACTCTTCTTTTCTTGGATATATTTTTGATTTAAAAATAATATCTGCTGATTCATATGTAATTGATAAAGTTGCACCTTGTGCATAAATAGTTGATTGACTTTCAGATTTTTCACCTTCAGAAACAAAGTAACTATACGATAAAGAAATAGAGGTTATGAATAAAAATAATATTGAAAAAATAGAAATTAACAATTTAATATTCTTTTTCATATTATATCTCCTTTATTGTTATCCATAATTATTATAACATTTGCTTTATTGTTTATCAATTACTATTTTATTTTATTTTAAAAAATTATGTTATAATATTAATGGTGATTGTATGAAGTTAACATTGCTTATTATGCTTAATAAGACTATTACATTTATTTGTAAAATATTTAAATTTGAAGGAAGTGTTTTTCCTGCTAGTATTGTTAGAAAGTTTGATAAAAATATTTTAGAAAAAATTAAATATCCAAAGTATGTTATAGGTGTTACTGGTTCTTCTGGTAAAGGTTCGACTACTAGTATGGTTGCTCATATTTTAGAAGTTAATGGTTATAGAGTCGTTTGGAATAAAAGTGGTTCTAATGTAGTTAATGGTACTACTACATTAATTTTAAATCATACTAATATTGTTACTCATAAGATGAATTGTGATGTTTTACTTTTAGAGATGGATGAATCTTATATTAAAGAAACTTTTAGTAAGAGTACTTTAACACATTTAGTTGTTACTAATATTACTAGAGATCAACCTGCTCGTAATGGAGAGCCAATGTTTATTTTAAATAAAATATTTAACTCTATTGATGAAAAAACTCATTTAATTATTAATAGTGATGATGCTTTGGTTAATAGATTAAAATATTTACATAAGGGTGAAGTTACTACTTATGGTATTGGTAAAACTAAATATAGTTTAAAAGAACCTATTAGTAATAATGTTGATGCAGCTTACTGCCCTATTTGTCATGAAAAGTTATTTTATAAATTTTATCATTATGGTCATTTAGGTAGTTATAGTTGTCCGAATGGTGATTTTAAAAATAATATTGATATTAAAGCAGAAAAAGTTGATTTAGAGAAACAAGAAATGGTTATTAATGATAATATTATTCATTTAAATAAAGATGTTTTCTTTGCAGTTTATTATACTTTAGCTGCTTATTCTTTATGTAAAGTAATTGGTCTTGAAGAAGTTAAAATAATCCATGCTTTAAATGATGAAGTTTTAGAATCTAAAAGATTAAAATCTTTAAAATATCATAATCGTGAAGTTGATATGTTAGAGTCTAAAAATGAAAATAATTTAAGTTATTTACAATCTTTAAATTATATTAATAATTATAAGGGTAAAAAAACTATTATATTAGGATTTGATAATGTTTCTAGAAGATATAAATATAATGATATTTCATGGTTATATGATGTTGATTTTGAAGTATTAGATTTAAAGAATATTGATAAGATATTATGTATTGGTAGATTTAGATATGATGTATATGCAAGATTAAGGCTTGCTAATGTTGATGAAGATAAATTAGTTATAGTTGATAATATTAAGAATATTAGTGAAGATTTGGATAACACTGAAGGAACAATATTTACAATGGTATGTTTTGATATGACTGCTGTTTTAAAAAAGATTTTTATGGAGGATAATAATGATTAAGATATTACATTTATATTATGATTTGCTTAATCAATATGGCGAACAAGGTAATATATTAGCTTTAAAAGATTCTTTTAGAAATCAAAATGTTGAAGTAAGTATTGATTTATTATCTTGTGGTGATAAGATTGATTTTAAGAAATATGATTTAATTTATATGGGTACTGGTAGTGATGAAAATTTATATATTGCTTTAGAGGATATAAAGAAATATAAAAAAGAAATAAGTAGTTTTATTAAGAAGAATAAATATTTTATTGCAACAGGTAATTCTTATTTGATGTTTGGTAAGTATATTGAATGTAATGGTAAAACCATTGAGGGTTTAGATATCTTTGATTATTATGCTAAGTCTTCTTTAAAAATAACTGGTGAATGTTTTATGGCATATAAAAATTTTGAAAACCCAATTATAGGCTTTCAAAATCGTAAGTATGTAGTTCAAAATAATTTTAATCATTTATTTGCAGTTATTAGTGGAAATGCTGATAATTTTAAATCTGAATTTGAAGGATATCATGAATTTAATTTTTTTGGAACTTTTGTGATTGGTCCTCTCCTTATTAGAAATCCAGAATTCAATGATATGATTGTTAAAGATATTTTAGAAAAAAATAATTTAAAATATCATGATGATACTGATACTAATTTATATAAAGCTTATTTTGAATATTTAAAAAACTTTTATGAAAGATCATAAAAGTTTTTTATTTAACAAACACAATCTACATAGCAATCATTTAAGCATCTTATCATGCAACAGCAATTTAAGTTCATTGTAAAGAAGCTATTTGTTGAAAGATATGGTTGACTGTTACAGCATGTTTGATCTGGATTAGCTACTAATACTCTAAATGTACAGCAGTTTCCTTCTAGTTTTTCTACTCTAAATACATTTGAACATTCCGCACAAGAACTATCTAATGAAGTATTTGAGCAAGTACAAGTTACATCTTTACTTGTTGGCATACTAATTGGCACTCCATTACCACAACATGTATAAAGCATGATTGGTCTAGTATTACATACTAAGCAATTACTAGATCCTCCTCCTAACATTGGTCTATCACATGAATCTAAACTATTGTCTGGACAAGCATTTTGTTGTAAGATGCAAATTACTTTTAATATTTCGGAAATGCAATTACCTTCTTGTTCTCTATTATTATTACACATAATATTCACCCTTTCATTATTACTCAATATATTTTATGTATAATGATTAAAATAGTGATTTTATTTTTGTTAGTGATAGTGTATAATATTATTGGGTGATAAATATATGTGGTGGCAATATTTAATTATATTTTTTGTATTATTTATAATATCTTTAGTTATTGTTAAACTTAATAAAAAGAATTTTACTTTCGAAATTAATAAATTAGTTCAATATCTTGGCGGTAAAGATAATATTCTTGATAGTGAAGTTAACATGTCTAGATTAAAGGTTACTTTAAAAGATATATCTTTAGTTGATAAAGATGGAATTCAAAGATTAGGAGCTAAAGGTATTGTTGAAATAGATAATCAATTAAAGATTATCTTTGGACCTAATGCTAAAACATTAAAAAAATACATAAGTGAAATGAAATAACTTATGTATTTTTTTATTTCCAAAATAATTTACTATTATTTTTTAATAATGGGTTATTAATTGTATATTCATAAGTATGATACCTACCTTCAGCATCTGGTGCTGATTTAAATTCAATTGGGGTATCAGCTGGATGATATGATAAAACTGCTTCCATATAATTTTTATAAGTACTATTTACTTTGAATTCATCTTCCCATGAATGATCTGTTCTATTTTCTAAATCGTCGCCAACAATTTTTTTGGCAGCTGGCCATCCCCAGTTATATCCTTGAATAGCTGCTAGGAGGTTATTATCTAACTTATCTATACATTCTCTTAAGATTAGAGCTCCTAACATAGGTTGTTTTTCAACATTATTTATATCCTCTTCTGTAAAAGTATATGTTTCATATGTTTCAGTTAAATAATTATAATATCTCATGGTATAACCTAACCAAACACTTTTATTAATTTGAAATAAACCAACGTCACCAGTAGAATTAGCTTCAACATGATGGAATCCCAAACTTTCGGCTGCACATATATCTAGCAATAATTCAGTGTCTAAACCGTTTATTGCGGCTGCTTGTTCAATTAGAGTTCCATATCTTTCTCTTGCGCCTTCTTTATAACGAAGATATTCTGAAGTACGAGGTGGAATTGAATATTCTATGGTGTATTCTTTAGGCGTATAATCAAATGGTATTTCTTCTTCTTTAGGTTTGTCTTCAGTTATGGTTGTTTCTTGAGGATTAGTTTCATAAGTTAAATTTAGGTTTGGTTCTGGTGTTTCAACTACTTGTTCATAACCAATTGGATTATCTTCTATTTCGGTTTCTTTATCTTGTTGTTTCTTTAAAAAATCACCACCAAATTTCATTGTAACTAGAGTCGCAACTGATAAAGCTGCTAAACTAAAGGCTTTAATTCTTGCGGAAATACTTTTAGATTTATTTGGTTTAGATTTTTCTTTAATTTTAGTTAATAATTCAAAGTTTTTAATTCTTAAAGCATAATCATCAAATTCAAAATAAGCATTATGTCCTACTATAGTCTGAGATTTAGGGTTGTTTTCAAAAATCATGCCAAATAACTTTTTAGTTTTTTCTTCAGAAATATAAATACCATTTGGATGTTTATCAGTATAAAGGACTAATCTTCCAGCATCAACTTTAGGATCTAATTCTAATATTTTTTTACTCATATTATTCCTCCGTTAACTCTTTGATTTTTGCTTCAACCATGCGCCATTCATCATCATTTTCAATTGAAGATAAAATTAATTCATCTGTTAAAACAAATGATGAGGCTGTAATTTCACCATCTATTTTATAGATTAAATAATTCTTATCATTATTAGAAAATGCTGATAATATTTCTATTTTTTTACCATCGATTTCTATAGTATTCATAAAATCACCTACTATATAGAGTATAACATTATTTTTGAAATTAAAAAAGTAGAAATAATTCTACTTAATAATAACTTTAATAATACTTTTTTTACCTTTTCTTAATATAAATTCTTTAGGACATTCTAAATTTGGATCTAATACTTTTTCATTATTGATAGAAACTCCTCCTTGGGTAATTAATCTTCTTGCTTCACTTTTTGATGGAGCTTGTTTACTTTCTACCATAATATCTAAAATATTATTACTACTACATATAGCAGTTTCCATTTCTTCAGTTTCTTCACCTTTAAATACTTTTTCACTTATTTCTTTAGCTTTATCAGCTTCTTCTTTGCCATGAAGATCTTTTACTACTTCATAAGCAAGTGTTTTTTGAGCGACACGATTTTCAGGATGATTTTTTACTTCAAGTTCTAGAGAATCTATTTCTTCTTTAGTTAAGAATGTAAATACTTTTAAATATTCAATTACTTTAGAATCATCTGAATTTATTAGATATTGATATATTTTATATGAACTAGTTTTTTCTTTATCTAGCCATAAAGCATTACCTTCACTTTTGCCAAACTTTTTACCACTTGCATCTAAAATTAATGGCATTGTAAAACCATAAGCTTCTTTATTTTCAATTTTTCTGATAAGTTCAATTCCTGTAGTAATGTTACCCCATTGATCTGAACCGGCTGCTTGTAAGGTACAATTATAAGTATTAAACAGATGAAGAAAATCAAATCCTTGTAATAATGTATAAGAAAATTCTGCATAAGTAATTCCGGTTTCTAATCTTCTTGAAATAATATCTTTACCTAACATGTAATTTACGTTAATATATTTTCCAATATCTCTTAAGAAGTCTAGGAATGTTATATCTTTAGTCCAATCATAGTTATTAACTATTTGGACCTTTCCTTCTAAAAGTAATTCTACTTGTTTTTTTAATCCTTCAATATTTTTAGCAACTGTTTCTTTAGAAATTATTTCTCTTTCGGCTGTTGGTCTAGGATCGCCAATTAAACCAGTTGCTCCGCCTACTAAGATGATTGGTTTATGTCCATGTCTTGCTAATCTTTTAGCTGTTACAAATGAAGCATAATGGCCAATATGTAAGGAATCAGCTGTTGGATCTGTTCCTAAATAAAATGTTAATGATTCGTTATTAAGTTTTTCTTCTAGTTCTGGAGAACTGATGTCTTTAACTACACCTCTCCATTTTAATTCTTCAAAAAATGTCATTATTTTTCCTCCTTATTGGTAGAACCTATTCCACCAGTTCTTGTATTTTTTATTTCATCTTCATCGTCTACAGTTAAGAATTTCATAAATACTCCTTGAGCTATACGATCTCCAATGTTTACGATAAAGTCTTGATTTCCATGATTTATTAATTTAATTTTAAAGTGTCCTTCGTTATTTTCATTATTGTAAAAATCTGAATCTATAACTCCGACACTATTGGCTAATGTTACGTTATATTTATAAGCCATTGAGCTTCTTGTATATAAATATAATACTTCATCATCGTTCATTGCTACTTTTAAGCCTGTTACAAATGCTTTTGATTCGCCTGGTTTAAGTATATAACTTTCTAAACTTTTGATGTCATATCCAGCACTTTTTTTAGTACTTCTTACTGGTAATGAATAACTTTCATATAAATTTTGATTTTCACTGATATCTTTTTTAAATTGTTCATAGCTTATTTTCTCAAATTTTCTCATATTTCCTCCTAATAAAAAAATTCATAAGTCTAAGGACGGCTTTATGCCGTGGTACCACCTTAGTTTATGAATTATCATACACTCTTATCTTTAACGTAGATCTACGATTTAACTCCTGGGTTGTAAGGCCATTCTTCGTTAACAATTTGATTATATCAAATTAAAAATATAAATAAAAGAAAAACTGTCTTATTAGGCAGTTTTTTTAGATTTTTTTGAATTTTTTTCACTTTGTTCTAGTTTATCAATTGTGTTATTTAATACTTCAATTGTTTTTTGTCTTACTTCACTAGCTGTTTTTTCTAAAACTGGTGTTCCTTTAGCTAAAGCTAATTCATATAGTTCTTCAGCTTTTTTCTTAATTTGTTTTCCTTTTGTTTTAGCTATTTCTAAAACTTTTTCTGAATCTAGATCAGCTAATTCTTTTTGAATTTCTTTAATTTTCTTTTCAATTGTTTTTTTAACATCATCATATTCTAAATCTTTTGCTTGATTCCATAATTCAGTCATTTTATTAGTTAAATCTTTTCTTGTTTCTGAACCTTTTTTAGGTGCAAATAGAATTCCAAGTCCAGCTCCAACTAATAATCCTGTAAATAATCCACAACCTTTTTTACTCATAATCTTCTTCGTCATCCTTTCTCTTTCTTAAACTTACAATTTTATTTATTAGAGACATAGCCCAGTCACTAATACGTGAGGTAATTAATCCTAATTTATTAGATGCAATATCTACTACACTAAATATTCCATCTAAAGATTTTACTTTCTTACGAATATCTTCGATTACTAAATTAACCTCATCTATTGTTATTATAAGTTTAATTCCTAAAATAATTCCTATTATTAATAAAACTATTAATAATATATAAATTACGATTGGTAATACCGTGTTCAATGCTTCCATTATTATTCCTCACTTTCTTTTCTATCTTCATACATTGAATCTATTAAATCAAATAAGTCACTTTCTAATGTATTGTCGCTTGGTTCTTCTTTTTTCTTTGGTTCATCTTTATATGGTTCATCCGGAAGTTCATCATCTTCAATTTTAACTTCTGGTTCATTAATAACTTTAGGTGTTTCAACTTTTTTAGTTTCTTCTTTATCAATAAGAATTTCATCTAAAGTTTTTAATGGTTCAGCAAATTCATCAGGTTCATCAACAATAATTGGTTCTTCTTTCTTAGGACCATATGCCTTCTTTCTAACATCATCTAAATTTGGAGTTGTTACTCCAACATCAGTTTTTACAATAATATCTTCTTTAGTATAGTTTTGATCTAAAATACCATACACTGGAGATATTACTGGAGATGGTTTAAATGGAGTTGAATCCTTCTTTCTAGTTTCTTTTTGATTAAATCTACCAAAATCCGGTTCTTTTCTTCTTGGAGTTGGTTCTTCAAATCTTCTTGGCTCTTCAAAACGTTTTGTTTCTCTAGGAAGAGGTTTGTGATATTCTTCATCTTCCCAATTATATTCTTTCTTTACTCTTGAAGGCACTGGTTTTTCATCAAAATCATCTAAAGGAAAATTAAATGTTGGTTCCTTTTTAATTGGTTTTGGTTCTTCAATCTCTTCTTTTGGTATTTTAATTTCTTTAATTGGATTAATTTCTTCTTTTTTTGTTATTTCTGGAATATCATCTTCTTCAATATCAAATAAAACATCTTTTAATTTTCTAAATACTCCCATTGTTCTCACTCCTTAGTTAATTAAATCATAATCAGGAATTTTTGGTTCATTATATTTATCATATTCTTGAATTACTTCTAAGAAATCACTGTCATTTTCAACTTTATCAAAAATAGTAAATGTTTCTTCATGATAATTAAGAATATTTTCTCCCATTAGATTTTCAATTATATCATCGTTATATTTTATAGAAGATAAGATAATTAATGAATTAGCAACTGTCTCATTAATCATATCTTTATCTACTATCACTTCTATTTTAGCATAATTATACATTATTTCAATTAAATATTTTTCATTTTTAAGATTTATTTCAATAAAACCTGGTTTATTGTCAAAAGATATATCTTTACTATAAAAAGCCGATTGATTTATTTTGTAGTTAGTCTGCTTTTTATTGTAGTAGCTAACTAAGTCGATATACATATAATATTTAGTATTTTGATATTTTAATACTTCATTTACATAAGTTGATTTTACAACACCAATATTAGATGGTAAATAATATTTAAATCCGGTGCGATATTCATTTTGAATATTAACTTTACTTTTTTGGATTTCTGATACAATATTATCTAAGTTAGCTGTTTGTAAATTTGTACATCCAGTAAAGATAAATAAACAGATTATTAGTAATATTACTTTCTTCATATATTTCTCCTGTTATTATTATATCAGAATTTAGATTTTGTTGCATCTAAATAATTTATAGTTACTCCTTGAGTTCTAAATTTGTTTTCATATTCAGTTACAACATTATCTTCATAATCAATTGGTAAGTCTAAATTAACTTCATTAAAATAAAAATTATTATTATTTAATGTTTCTAAAGTGTAAGCAAATAAACCTTTATTATCAGTTTTCATTTTAATGTTAATATTATCTTTAGATATTTGATTATATAAATCTAAAAAGATGGGACTAGTTAATCTTCTTTTAGAATGTTTCTTTTTAGGCCATGGGTCAGAAAAGTTTAAATAGATTTGATCAACATTGTTATTAAAGTAATCAGTAATTTTAATAGCATCAAAACACATAAAGCGAAGATTTTCAGGAATATCTTCTACTTTATTTAAAGCTCTAATTAGAACTGATTCATATTTTTCAATACCAATAAAATTAATTTCAGGATGTAATTTAGCTTTACCAATAATAAAATCACCTTTGCCAGTTCCTATTTCAATATGAAGAGGTTTAGAATTATCAAAGGGATTTTCAGTAACAACTAAGTTATGATTTGATACAATTTCTCTTGCGTTTTTTACATTTCTTAATCTCATTTTAATACTCCTTTTAAACTTTTATCTTGTTTTACATATAATGTTATAGAGGTGAAACATGAAAAAAGATCGTAATGCGTTTTTTTCTGAATATGGTTATAATGCGAATATGATGATGCCAAATAATATGCCTAATCAAAATATGATGGGAAATACTATAAGTGCTAATTCTAACTTCTATTCAGGTCCTGCTAATCCTAATATGAATAGCAATATGAATAATAATATGTATAGTGATATTGATTCTAGATTATCTAAAATTGAAAGAAGAATAAGTCGTTTAGAAGCTAGGGTTAATCATTTAGAAGGAGATAACTCTAGCAATATTACTTATGAAGATAATAATTATTCTTCTAATATGTATATGGTTTAATTTTTCTTTATTTTAAGCTTACCAAAGGTAAGTTTTTTTATGATACGTTCTAATTCTTGATCACCAAAGATATGTTTTAATATACCTAGTTTAAAGCTTAAATAAATAAAGATTATTCCACCTATAATGGCATCTATGATAATAATTAATAAACTACCAGTTTTAGTATATAAATTAAATGGTAAAAATTTATTTAATGTAAGTAAAACAATAGTCATTGCTGATGCAGGAATTAATGATATAGCCATCCATTTATATGTATCTTTATAACTTAAATTTTTCTCTATATTTATTAGATGTAAGCCAATTGCAATTGATAAAGCATAACCGATTAATGAAGAAATCATTGCTCCATAGTAAGCACCAATACCTAGTTCATGACATAAAAGCATCATAGGAACATCTAATAAGGCATTTAAGATACAACCAAAAGCATTAGTAATATAAACATATTTATATTTACTTAAACTTTGTAATGTTGATGATACAACAACGCTTAAGTTACCAAACATAGCACTAAATATTAAGACTCTTAATACTTTACCACCATAGGGGTTTGTATTATAGAACATTGTCCAAACTGGGGTTGCTAAGATTGATAATCCTAAAGTTAATGGCAATGATGTATAGAATACCATTTGTAAGGCTTTATTAATTCTGGCATTTAATAATTTAGTATCTTTAGTAGCATAAGCTTCTACTATAGCAGGTATTAAAGTTACAGTCATACCCATAGATATAGAGTTAACTATCATACATATTTTACTACCCCAGGTAGAAATAATACTGGTAATAAATTCAACATCTGCAGCATTATAGTGTAAGTAATTTAAGGTTCTTAAGATTAAAACCATATCAGTAAAGCTATAGATGTTAGATATAATGTTAATAATAACAAATGGTACAGCATAAGAAATTATTTTTTTAGATATTTCTTTATTAGTTACGGGATCTTCTTTTAACTTAGTGGGATCATCTACAATATCTAAGTCTTTCTTATATTTATTCATATTTCTTTTTAGGTAAAAATAAGCTACTAATCCACCAAAAAAGGCACCAGAAACAGCAATACCTACTGCTAATGAAAGACTTGAATTAAAGACTTTATATGCTAAATAAGAACCACATAAAATAACAAATATTCTTACTACTTGTTCAATTAAATTTGATATTGATGATGGTGTAACATATCTATGTCCTTGAAAATATCCTTTAGTTACGCTTAAATGAGGAATTACTAGGACAGCAAAAGATACACATCTAATAACGAAACAAGCATCTTCAATGGTATTTCCACCTTTTAAATCACCTAAAATAAGAGTTGCTAATTCTTCAGCAAATATAAACAAAATAATAAAGACGGCAATACTAAAATAACCAATTATTTTTTTACCAATAGCATATGCCCTATTTTTTGCTTCTAAATATCCTAAAGAATTGTATTCACTAATAATCTTACTAATAGCATTGGGAATACCTGCTGATGAGATACCTAAGAATATTAAATAGATATTATAGGCATAACTATAAAGGGCACCACCTTGTTGCCCTACTATAGCATAAAAAGGAACGACATAAAGCATTCCTAGAATTTTAACTATTACAATTGATGCAGTTGATATTATGGTTCCTGCAACAAAACTATTTTTTTTCATATTTATTCACTCAAATCTTTATAAATTACCATAGCAGTAAAACAATATATTTGTTCTTCTCCTACGGCTGCGATTGAAACACAATATTTTATGTCTACTAATTCATCAATGGTTGAAAGAAACATATTAACTGATTGTTCTAAATCTTTTTCATGTGATTCATCAAAAACTTTAACTTTCATATTTCCTCCTATTAATATTTTATCTTAATGGGATAAATATTTTGTCGTTTTTGGTTCTTTCAACATTTTTTATTATAACTAATTTTTTAGATATTTAAATGTTTTTTATAATTTTTGACAATTAATTGGCAAGATAATCTTTTATAATTTGATATATTTCATCATTAATTTCTTCAATGGTTTTTATTTTTTCTTTATTGACGCAATAAATAACGTTGAAATTATATCTTTCAGCTAGTAACTGATAAACATTTTCAGCACTTTTTAGGTGTTCGTTGCTTTCATTTTTGTCATGTCGATACTCATATGGTAAATATAGAAAAACAACTTTATCAGGTCTTGGTAAATCTAATAAAGTGAATTCTAATTGTTCTAGCCATAAAATTAAATTAATACGATCTGGTACGGTTTCTAATTTTGATGCTTGATAAGCCATATTGGATTCAACATATCTATCTAAGATTACATTTATTCCTTGGTCTAATAATTCATTAATTTTATCTATATTATAAAGTCTATCAGCTGCATAATATAAAGCAGCTACTTTAGGAGGAATATTGTTTATTCCTTCTGCAAATAAAGATTGATGATGTTTTCCTAAAATATCTTCAGCTATTATTTTACCGGTTGGTGATGAATAATCTGGAAATCTTCTTTTTTCGCATCTTATTCCATCTTTATTTAATCTTTCAACCAATAATTTTGTTTGAGTTTCTTTGCCAGAATTATTAGTTCCTTCAATGACAATTAATTTACCTTTCATTTTTCTTTTTCCTTAAACATCTTGGACAAAGTGCAATATAGTTATCACTACCAACTAATATTGTACTGTTTTTATTTCCATCATAGTATGTATAATAAGCATCACGATTACATTCGTTACATGATGCATGCATGATTTCTATTTCATCGGCTATTGCGAGTATTTCTGGCATAAGACCAAATGGTTCTTGTTCACTAGTCATATTTAAACCAGCTATGAAAATATCTATATCTTCCATAATTGATAACTCTTGTAATACTTTAACATCGCCTTTTAAAAAGTTTGCTTCATCTATAAATATTGTAGTAATCTTTTCAGTTAAATGTTTTTTAATATCTTTTAAATCTTTTATTAAAATAGCAGGTACTTCTTTATTATTACGAGTTTTTACAACTCCAAAGTCTCTTGTATCAATTTTAGGTTTAAATAATAATATTTTACTTTTATGATACTTTTTGTCATACTCTTTTAATAACTCATCTGATTTACCACTAAACATTGGTCCTGTAAAAACTTTTATCATATTTAACCACCATCTTAACTATAAACTGATATTTAATTTTAGTCAATATATCTTATTTTTTTATAAGAAAAACTAGCTGATGCTAGTTTAAACTATTTCCACATGTTACACATGTTTTTGATGAATATTCATTTTCTGATCCACAGAATGGACATTTTTTAGTTGTTGTTATATTTTCATTTATCTCAGCATTAACCATTTTAGGTAATTCAATTGTAGCTTCTTTTATATCATCTTCAATTGAATTTAATGTTTCTGGTGCTTCTTCAATAATTGGCATAACTGGAACACTTTGTTCTTTTGGCTCAGTAGTAACTGATGTTTCTGGAATTTCGATTTGAGTTGTTGCGCCATTAAGATTTAATGCTTCGATTGTTTGAACTGGTTCAGATGTTACAGGAACATCTAATGTTTCTGCAGGTGATACTGGCGTATCTACGACAGGAGTTTCTACTACTGGTTCTTCTGGAACAGTAACATTTTCAATAGGCATTTCATTATTTATTACAGTATTGTTAGCAGCAGGCATTGGCATATCAAATGCACTTGGTACCTCAACAACCGGTTCAGTTTGAGTTTCAACTTGTGGCATTTCCATAACTGCTGGTTCTGCAGGTGCTTCACTAATATCTAAAGCAGGTGCTTCAGTAAATTCATTTTCTGAGGCAACAGGTGTTTCCACATTTTCAGCAATTGGTTCATTAGGTGTAGCCATTAAATCAATAGTACCATCAGATTTTATTTCACCTTGATTTGGTGCCATTAAATCTGGATTTTCTTCAGTTTTAGCTTCATTTGAATCCTGATTAATTGCTTGTGCAGAACCAAATCCTAAAATTGAAGTGAAAATGTATGGGAAAAATAAGTTACCAATCCCAAATCCAATACCTTTACCAAATCTTGATGGGATTTTAATAGTTGCTACTACTATTCCAACGGCATTAGCAACAGGAACAAATACTAACCAACCTGGTAGTCCACCACATTCTAAATAAACCCAAGAACTATAAATAGGAATTAATAGTGCCCAACCCGGTTTACCTAATTTTTTTAACATTTTCCACTGAGCAATAAATAAAATAAGATTTAAAATTGTAAATACTGCTACTATTCCTAAAAATACACTATTAGAAAATAATTTTGTAATAGTTTCTGAATTAACAGTGTATTGTGAATAATTATAACTTACATTCATATCAACTAACCTACCTCTACTATCATAAATTATTATAGCATATTTTTTTTACTGTGCAAATAAAAATAAAATTATGATTTAGCTTTTAACAACAAATGTAATAACAGATGATTTTCCACTACTCGCATTAAATTTATCTGCATCTGTTTAAGTACGTGCATATCCGATGGTAGCAGCACTTTCACTAAACATAGATGACGTATTGGTTACTTTTGAAGTATTAAAGTTTTCTAGTCCTTTTATTTCGGTTGCGGTATTACTTGCAAACATTTGATACATGTTGGTTACTTTTGATGTGTCTAAATTATTTAGATTAAGCGTTTCTAGTTTTGAGAAAGCATAAAATAGTTCCTTAGAATTTGGATTTGCTACTACTCCTCCATTTTGACCAATATATGCTTCATATAAACCATCATTGTCTTCATCTAAGGTATAGGCCATGACACTTCCATTTTGTTTATTGCTTACATCCCATGAGTTAATTACATTAGTTGGTATAGTGTTTGTGTTATTAAATACTATTGTTTCTACTTCGTCCCTAGTGATATGTCCATTAAATACTGAAGGTTTAGCATTGGAAGTATTAATAGTATAATCTACTTCTGCTAATGCATCATATGCAAGTGTACTTCCTGAATCTATTTTTACATATCCAGCAAAACCTTTACCTTGTCCATTATTTTGTTCTTCACCAGTTTCTTTATAAAATATTCTTAAATTATATGAATGGGTTGATGTGCCACTTATTGAATATGTTAAATCTCCAAAATTAAAAGTATTTTTATTAACAACTAAATACAATCTATAATTCATTTCTAAATCGGTTGTATTATTACCAGTTACTGTAAATATTTTGCATTTTAATAGTACCAGAACCATTAGCATACTTTATTGTCATTTTTCCACCTTTGGCAAGAATTGTAGAAGAAGATTCGTTATTAGTTACTGTTGAGAAGAAAGCATATGATAATTCTCCACATAATAAACCCCAAAATAACCCAGTTACTAATAATACCAATCTTTGTTTCTTATCCATGGTTAACAAACACTCCTATTTTCTTTTTTATTGTACTATAATACCCCAGGTCAAGGTTAACAAATTGAATTTTTTTGTTCTATGTAAATTTATATATAAACAAAATGTAATTTAAAAAATACACTTTTTAGGTGTATTTTATTTTATAACTATACTTACAATTCTTTTTGGTACAACTATTACTTTGATTATTTCTTTTCCTTCTGTATATTTTAAAATATTTGGTTCTTGTAGTGCTTTTTCTTTAATAGTATCTTCGATATCATTTTCATCTATTTCAATGCTAGCTCTTAATTTGCCATTAACTTGTACTCCTATTTCTATTGTTGTATCTTTAATTTGACTTTCATCGTATTCTGGCCATTTTTCATACGCGATAGTATGATCATGTCCCATTTTACTCCATAATTCTTCAGTAATGAATGGAGCTAATGGATTTAATAATTTAATGAAACCTTCGGCATATTCTTTAGGGTAGATGCTTTCTTTATAAACAGCATTGATAAATATCATCATTTGACTTATGGCAGTGTTGATATTTAAGTTTTCATAGTCTTCAGTTACTTTTTTAACTGTTTGATTATAAATTTTTTCTAAATTTTGATTTGGTTCATCTTTTATTTTATTATTTTCTTGATATAATCTCCAGATACGATCTAAGAATTTTCTACTTCCTTCTACTCCGTTGTTGTTCCAAGGTTTATCAGCTTCTAATGGTCCCATAAACATTTCATATAATCTTAAAGTATCAGCACCATATTTTTCAATTATGTCTCGTGGGTCAATTGAATATTCTGGATATCTTTTACCCATTTTAATTCCGTTTGAACCTAAGATCATTCCTTGATGAACTAATTTTTTAAATGGTTCTTTAACTGGAACTAATCCTTTATCATATAAGTAATTATTCCACATTCTTGAATATAATAAGTGTCCGACTGCGTGTTCTGGTCCGCCAATGTATAAATCAACTGGCATCCAATGATCTAATAATTTTTTATCGGCAAATGTTTCATTATTTTTAGGATCAATATATCTTAAATAATACCAACTCGAACCAGCTGAGCCTGGCATTGTTGATGTTTCTCTTTTTCCTTTTTTACCATTAATTTCAACATTAACCCAATCTGTAGCTTTTTCTAAAGGACTGGCACCGGTTTTTGATGGCGAATAATCTAATAATTCTGGTAAAATTAATGGTAAGTCTTTATCGCTTAATACTCCTATTGTTCCATCTTCATAATGAATAATGGGAATTGGTTCTCCCCAATATCTTTGACGTGAGAATATCCATTCTCTTAAACGATAATTAATTTGTTTTTTACCAATATGATTTTCTTCTAGATATTCAATCATTTTATTAATAGCGTTTTCTTTATCTAAACCGTTTAAAAATCCAGAATTGATATGAATTCCATCACCTGTATAGGCTTCTTCATTTATGTTTCCACCTTCAATTACAGGAATAATTTCAATATTAAATTTTTTAGCAAATTCGTAGTCTCTTTCATCATGAGCTGGAACAGCCATAATTGCTCCAGTACCATAACTTGCTAAAACGTAGTCACTAATCCAGATTGGTATTTCTTTACCATTTACAGGATTTATGGCATATGCACCTGTAAATACTCCAGTTTTTTCTTTACTTAATTCAGTTCTTTCTAAATCAGATTTTGTTGCACATATTTCTTTATATTTGGTAACATCATCTTTTTGACTATCTGTTGTTATTTTATCAACTAAAATATGTTCTGGTGATAATACGCAGTATGTAGCTCCAAATAAAGTGTCACATCTTGTAGTAAATACCGTAAAATTATAGTCAGTATCTTTTATTTTAAATATTACATGAGCACCAATACTCTTGCCTATCCAATTTCTTTGAATTTCTTTAGTTGAATTAGGCCAATCGATTTCATCTAAACCTTCTAATAATCTTTCAGCATATTTAGGAATGTCGATAACCCATTGTTTCATATTTTTTCTAATTACTGGATATCCACCACGTTCACTTTTTCCATCGATTACTTCATCGTTAGCTAAAACGGTACCTAATTCTTCACACCAGTTAACTGGCATTTCAACTAATTTAGCTAAGCCATCTTCATATAAGTTTTTAAAAATCCATTGTGTCCATTTATAGAATGATGGATCACTTGTAGATATTTCACGATCCCAATCATAAGAAAAACCTAACATTTTTAATTGGTTACGAAAAGTATTAATATTTTCTTTTGTAAATATATTAGGATGGTTACCAGTTGTGATTGCATATTGTTCAGCTGGTAAACCAAATGAATCAAATCCCATTGGATGTAAAACATTGTATCCTTGCATTCTTTTCATTCTTGATACTACATCAGTTGCAGTGTAACCTTCTGGATGCCCAGCATGTAATCCTACTCCTGATGGATAAGGAAACATATCTAAAACATAATATTTAGGTTTAGTAAAATCATTAATATCTGTTTTAAATGTTTTATTGTCTTCCCAATATTTAATCCATTTGTTTTCTATTTCTTTTGTATTCATATTAATTATCTCCTTTTTTATTTTCTAATTTAACTAAAATACTTCCAAGTATAAAATATAAACTATATATCAACATCATCAACATAACAAATCCAATACAGAGTTGCCAAGGCAAACTTAAGTCAACCATTGAACAAACTGTTCCAGTAATAGATATTATGAAACTATTTATTAATACTAAAATTAAACCAACCTTTTTATAATTAATATTTTTTAATTTAAATTTAGATTTTAATAAATCGAATTCTTTCATTTTGCTTAATTTTTTTCTTTTCATTTTGATTAAAAACACTAATAAATAAATTATAAAAATAAATGAAAATGAAATTAAAAATAAATATAAATTTTCCATAGTTCCTCCTTAATAAAAAAACACGACTTTTCAAAGGACGAAAAGCCGTGGTACCACCTTTATTAGATCTCTTAAGTTTTAAAGGACTTCTCCTTATACATCCAAAAGTAAGTTCATAATCTATCTTTATTAACTTACACCTAACGTTAACTCTCTTTAAAAGAATTGATTACTAATACTCTTTTTTCATCTGCTTAAATGGTATTATATAAAAACTTTGTTATTTTGACAAGTTATTTTTAACTTGTATATTTTTCTAGACCATTATCGATTAATAAGTGTGCTGAAAATTTAGCTTGTTGATCACTATTTTGGTCTGTATCGGCAATTGGTTTATAGAAAATACTTAATTGATATGTATGTACTTTATCTGTAGCCTCAACATATTTTCCACTTCCTATGATTTGATGACCATTTTTTTGAATATTTACGTTAGTGGCATTAGGAATGATTGATCCATTATTATCAGTATTTGTTCCAGTAATTGAGTATGATAATGGATATTCAAAAGTATTATTATCAATAGCTAAAACTATACGATAAGGCATTTCTAATTCAGTAGTATTATTTCCAGTTACAGTAAATGTTTTAGTTGTCCATGCATCATTTTTAGGATAAATGTTTTCTACTGCTATAGTTCCACTTTGATTATCATAAGCTACTTTCATAGTACCACCTTTGGTATATATAGTTGATGAAGCCTCACTATTATTGAATGATGTGAAGTATGCATATGATATTCCACCAAGTATAAGTGTTATCACTACTACTAAAGAAAGAAAAATAATATTATTACGTAATTTTGTATTCATAATCCACCTCTATGTTTTTAGTATATCATATATTTTGAAAATTTGTAAAAAAAATCTACAGAAATTCTGTAGATTATAATTCAGCGATATATTCTAGAAGTTTGATAAACATTGTTATATATTTTGGATGTAATCCTTTGTATCTTAATTTTTTAATTTTAATACGTTTATCTTTTATTTCTTCATTACTAAATAAGATTGAAGCAATTTTTTCTTTAAGTGATGTTTCAATTTGTAAATCACTTACGATTGAATCAATATCATCATTAATAATACGATCAGCTGATATTTCAATATCTTGTCCTTTACAGTTAATTGAAACTTGTTTAGTAGGACTTACTTCATTTACTTCAACAACAAAGTCATTACCATCAACATATGATTTAATATCATCTGTTTTATCTTCACCAATATAGACAATAACATCACTTGGTTTTCTAGTATTTCTAAATCTTACTTTATAGTTTCTTTCTTTAGGAACTACATCTGTTTTACCATCTACTGGTCTAATAATTGCAGTAAAGTTATTTAATTGATAGTTATAATCAATATCGGTTATTAAATACTTTCCTTCTTCAAACATAGAACTGATACCATCATCTTCATATAATTTATAAGTATTGTTTGTTCCAGGGAAGATGTGGATTTCTAATGACTTAGGATTGTTAATATCATTAATATTTTCTTCTTGAACTGCTAAGGGAATGATTGTTCCTTTTTTAGCAAAGACTGGATAATCTTCATCTTTAAAGAAGGTTACATATCTTTTTCCACCCATATATTTTTTACCGGTTTTAAAGTCATACCAAACACCATTTGGTAAGAAGATACGATGAACTGTACGGTTCATTAATAAATCTTTTTTGGTTGTAATTGGAGCGATAAATAATTCAGTTCCAAAGTAATATTCATTTTTATATAATGGTTCATCATATATTTCTGGATAACGATAGTAAACTGGTTGAATTAATGGTAAACCAGTTCTTGAGTATTTATATCCTTCGGTATAAATATATGGGATAAGGCGATGTCTTAAGTTTAAGTATTCTTTTACTACTTTATAGGTTTTAACATCCCATAGCCAAGGTTCTCTTTTATAGTAATGTGATGTGTCACTGCTTAATCTTAAGATTGGTGAATATGTTCCTAACTGAATAAATCTCATGTATAATTCTGGATCTTCTACTCCATCTTTATAACCACCAATATCATGACTCCACCAACTTACACCGATATTTGAACTTTTAGAATTAAATTCGGGGATCATATTGAGATTTTTCCAACTAACAATTGTTTCACCGCTATAAAGAACTGGATAACGATGAGATGCTACTAAACCATTACGGCTTAAAATAATGCCGCGACGATTTTTAAATTGTTTATAATCATTAAAATGATAATAATTTAATGCTCTTAAAGTATATAAATCTTTAGGATTGTTATAATCTATCCAGAAAAAGTCAGTTCCAAAATCATACAAAGGTTTAATTAAAATATCAAAGTATGCATTTAACATTTCTTTATTAAAGACATTAAATGGAATGATACCTTCTTCATTATAACCTGATGCTTGTTTAAATCTTTGATACCCCAATTCTTCGGGATGAACACCAGCCATAGGATTTATTCTTAAACCTAATTTTATGTGATTCATGTGTAAATTATCAATAAGTTTTTTAGGATTATCAAATAAATTATAATTAAATGTATAACCAGTATCTACATCATCATGTTTCATGTACCATGAATTTAGTAATAAAACTGATAAAGGAATTTCATTTCTTTTAAAATCATCAACTAATTTATTAATTAAATCAGTATTGTATTCAATATTTTTGTACCACCATACACCTAAAGTATATCTAGGAATTAATAATGGTTTACCAGTTAATTTAAAGTAATCTCTTAGACAAAAGCCAAAGTCTTTACGATACATAAATAAGTAGGTATCAATTCTTTTATCACTTCTTCTTCCAAGAGAACCATCTCTATTGTATAAAAGTGTTTGAGAATCATCAATAGAAACAAAACCATCTGTTGAATATAATCCTTTATGATATACAGGGTTACCATCTACATTATCTAAAGAATATGATGTGCCTTTAAAGTTTCTAGCTTCAGCTGCACCAAAATACCATACTTTATCAGTATTATTAAGAGTTACTTTTAAGTATTGATCTGGAGTTACTTTTGAACCATAAAAAGGTTTATCTTTTTGGTATTCTAATTTGAAATATTTAGTAGTTATAGTAAGAAAATTTTGATCTTCTTTAATAAAGAATTGAGGGACTGAAAAATGTCTGAATGTTACTAATTCAGTTGGTCGATCTTCAAAAGTACCTGTTGGTGAATATTCTAATCTCAGTAGGACATCACTTAATACAGTTATACGATAATATTTACCAATGCATATTGCCTCTTTAAGACTTTCTGCTTGTTCATAATTATTTATTGCAAAATGTTCTTTTAAACCAGCCATAGACAACCCTTTCCTATTATTTATATAATAGCACAAATATATTTTTGTAGCAATCTGAACTTGCATTTAAATTTGTTTTTAATATTATTAGAATCACTTTGTTAAATGAAAGTAAATATAATAAAATAATTGACAAATTACATACATATAATATATAATACTAATGCGTATTTAGGCAGGGTTCTAAATATTAGTGATGTGTTTATTTGAAATAACTTTAGTAACTTAAACTGCCTAAGGGAAAAAGATAATAAACACCCTATTAATTATTTA
>CAKOIQ010000012.1 GCA_934086935.1 uncultured Bacilli bacterium | reverse complement strand
AATTACATACCACTTACGATCAACAGTTTCTTTTGTTTGCATAAATGTTTTCATAAATAAATCCTTTCATTTTATTCGCCTCTTTCAGATTACCCATTTCATTCAGATTTGAACAAATAAAAATGTACCAATATGAATTATATGTGAAACCTCCTTAAAAGTCAATAAAAAACTCCCAAATAAAGCAAAAATGACTTATATTTCAAAATCACTTTTAATTTCTGGATATTTATTTGATATCACTTTTCTTAACTTAAAACAAATTTTAGCGATTTTACAACAAATATAATTCTTTGACACTCCATAAATAACAGCAATTTCTTTTTGCGTATATCTTCGATCATAAAATCCAAAAAACAATTTTAACATTTCTTTTTCTTCTTTAGTAAGTAAATTAAATAGTTCATTAATAAAATCCGAATAAGAAATAGAATTAACAAGTTGATCTATAAAATCCATAGAATCAGGAATAAAATCAGCATATTCAAATTCATCCGAATCATTAATATTTGCTACATTGTCATACAAGCTAACATCATTAAAAGTTTTATTAGTTTTTCTTAATTCCATTAGTATTTCATTTCTAATACATCTGACAGAAAAAGTTGAAAATCTAAAACCATTATTTACATCATAACTATCTACTGATTTAATTAAACCAATTAATCCTATATCTACATAATCATCAACGCTTAAATTTTTAAAATATTTAGATAAAGTATAAAAAACCAAAGAAATATTTCCTTCTATTATAATATTTCTAACAGTTTTATCACCATTTTTAAGAGCAAGAAATAATTCTTTATTCTCTTTTTCAGACAATTTTTTTTTCATATTCTATTTTCCCCACTTAAGTGCCAGTTATTATAACATATTGGACAAAAAAAGCAAATACACTACATATTTGCTATATTTTCAAAACGACTTATTATTCTTTCTTTACCTAAAAGTTTCATAATTTCATATAAATCTGGTGTAGTTGTTTTTGTAGTTAACGCTACTCTAATTATATTAGATACATCAGCAACACTACCTTTATAATTATCAGGATTTTCTCGATATGATTTCATTTCAGAAGCATATCCTAATCTTTCAGATAAATCTTTAATTTTATTAAACCACGTTTCTTTATCATCATTTATATCAAAAATATTTTTATAAGTACTAACGATTTCTTTAACAGAAATTAAATCATTTTCTCCAAATTCATAATTAACATTTGTAAATAATTCATCAAACATATACCATATTTGACCCTTTATTTCATTGTAAGCAGCAAAATCTTTTCTTGGCTTTTTTTGTTCTCTTTCAATATTTAAAACATTGATTGTATATTCTTTATATTGATTAATTAAATCGTTAAATTCTGGATCAAATTCTTTTGACCATTCATCTAAACCATCAAATACTTCACTTGCTTTTAATTTACTTAAATAATTTTTAGAAATATTAATTAATTTTTCTAAATCAAATAACGATCCACTTGTACTCATTTTATTGAATGCAAAAGTAAAATCTCTAAATGTCTTATCTTGATTTTGTAAAAACCAACCTTCAAAATTTGAGTTCATTACAGTTGCAAAATATAGTTTGATTGCTTCAACGGGAATTCCTCTTTCATGATAAAATGCCACTGCTGCTTCTGGATCTTTTCTCTTGCTAATCTTTCTAATTGTATCTCCATCTTTTTTATTTAAAGGTAATAAATGAGCAAACTTAGGAATTTTAAATCCACAAGCATTCCACAATTCTAAATGATAAGGAACCGAAGAAATATAAGAATCATCTCTTGTAACAGTAGTTACTCTCATAAAATGATCATCGCAAACATGTGCAAACGCATATGGAGGAATACCATCAGATTTAACAATAACTTGATCCATATCATTTTCTGGTAAATCTATTGTTCCTTTAACTAAATCTTTAAATACAAACTTTTTATTAAAGTCTCCCATGGATTTTAATCTTAAAACCCATTTATCTCCGTTATCTATATGTGCTTTGACTTCTTCATAAGATAAATTACGACATTTAGCATAACTACCATAATAACCAATTCTATCTTTTCTATGCTCTTGTTTTTCTCTCATAGAGACTAAATCTTCTTCCGAACAAAAACAAGGATAAGCTCTTCCAATTGAAACTAAATACTTAGCAACAATATGATAAATATCTGCTCTTTGAGTTTGAATATAAGGGCCATAAGCTCCACCTTGAATAGGATCTTCATTTACTATATAATGGTAAGCCTTTAAATCATCTAATATTAATTGAACTCCATTTTCAATTGCTCTTTTTTCATCTGTATCTTCAATTCTTAAAATAAATATTCCATTTGTTTGATGGGCAATAACTTCAGGAATAAAAGATGCAAATAGATTTCCCATATGCATTCTTCCTGTTGGTGAAGGAGCAAATCTACATACTTCAGCACCATCTTGTAAATTTCTCTCAGGATATCTTTTTTCTAAATCCTCAATTGTTTCAGTAACCTCCGGATATAATAAATCCGCTAATTTTTTATAATCCATAACTCTTATTTATCTCCTTTTTTTCAAACATTTTATCTCTATAATCCTTAATTAATACAATCTTCTTTTTATTAACTTTGTCTTTCAATTGCATCATTCTAATGAAATCATAATTAGTTCCAATTTCACAGGCTCTGACATATTCTAATTCTGGTGTTTCAATAAACATTTTTGTTCCTGCAAAAGAAGTATAACATAAAGACTGTAATACTTCATCACATATAACATTACTTATTATTGTCTTTCCCGTTTCGTCTTTATGATATTTTCTAGTCACTAAATTATTATCACTATCTTTACTATATAAGGATAAATCCATTTCGAATCCATTTCCAAAATAAACTAATACATCAAAATCATCAAAAAAAAGTTTTTCTCCATCAACCATAGGTATAGTGTCTTCATTTTCATAAATACATCCACCTCTGCCATACATTTCCTCTGTTATATTTTCAGCCACCGTTTCGGGCACAAGCACTCTAAGTTTATTAGAAAATAATTTATTATCTTTAGATCCCATTATTCCATCTAGATAAACCGGATAATTAACTTGTTTAAAATATAACATAATAAGATTTACAAAATATGTATTACTATAACCATATTTAGAAAGATGCTCAACAGTTAAATTATATAATTCATTAAAATATTCTTTACAAGAGTGAAATTTATTATTAGTTAAAGCATAATCAAGCAAATCAACAGCTATACGATACAATCCCTCTTTCGAAGCAACTTTAATTTTTTCGACATAATCATTTTCATCTGTTTTCACTTCTCCAAATAAAGAATAAGTTTTAAACAATCTATCTGATATTTTTAATAATAACATTCTAATATTTTCCATTTTATCCTCTTGTCTAAATAAAATAACCAATCAATTAAATTAATTATATTATACTTAATCTTTATTTTCAAGATATGAATAATCATATAAAAATCCCTTCAATAAAGGGATATAAATACTAAATGGTGACCCATATGAGGTTCGAACTCATGAATGTAACCTTGAGAGGGTTATGTGTTAACCATTTCACCAATGGGCCAATCAATTTAACAATTGTAATTTTAACACAACTAATCATTAAGTTCAACAAAAAAGACTAATGAATAGTCATTAGTCTTATCCTTTAATTTCAATTTTTTTCTTAGTTTCGACAACTTCTTGTTTAGGAATAGTAATGGTTAGTAAACCTTTATCAAATTTAGCATCAATTTTTTCAATATCAACATCACCTAAAGCAAATGATCTACTAAATGATCCATAAACTCTTTCTCTTCTAATATAGTTCTTCTTTTCATCTTTTTCTTCTTGCTCTTTTGAAGCACTTACAGTAAGGCATCCATCTTTTACTTCGATGTTAATATCTTTTTTATCATAACCAGGTACATCCATCTCAATATGATATTTATTATCCTTTTCATAAATATCACACTTCATTTCATTATTTCTTTTTACTGCTGGTAAGAAGAAATTGTCGAAATCATCATCAAATAAAAAACTTTTTGGGATTATATTCATAATCCTCACACTTCCTTTCACAATTATAGTTATACTACTTTAATTAGCATTTGTCAAGCATAAGTGCTAATTATTTTTATTTTATGTAAAATTTTAAATTATATACCAAAATTTATTAAATTTCCAACATCATTTTGTATAATAAAACTTATGAAAGAAACATCTAATTTACTAATTTTATTTTTTAATGAATCAACATTTTCAAACAACAAATCTATTCTCATTTTAAATAAATCATCAAAAGATTGTACTTTAATACTTTTAAGATAATTAATTACCTTTACTACATTTTCTTTTTCTCTAAATAAAGCACTTTGAATATCTAAACTAAGAATATTTATTAACTCATCATAAACGCTAGGAGCAACATATTCTTTTAAATAGTCCATTATCTAGCCTCCCTAAAATAAACAACCGATTTTAGATTGTCATATTCACTTTGATCTAAGATAGTATTGTATGAAAGCGCATATAATAAAGCCTCTTGAACATTAACATTATTATCAACTAAAATTTTAAACAAACTATACGTTTTAATTCTTGATATAATTTTGTTTCCAAAAATAAGTTCAGTTTTTCTTTTTATTGCAGCATTATAACTATCCTTAAATATATAAGCACGATGCCCCGCATCCAATCCTTCTAATATAGGATATTTAGTAATTAATACATCAATAGTCTCTTCATCAAGTGCAGATGCCTTTTCTCTAATTAACTTATCATATTTATCGTTCTTTTGACGGTTATTTAACATTTCAAAATTAGTTCCGTCTATTCTCCAAATATTTATATTATTTTTATAAGCATAATATATGCGTTTAATGATTAAAGCTCTTAAATTTTTTAAACAATTATTAATATCTTTGTGAATAAAATCGTTATATCCAAGTTCTATAAAATAATCCAAAGCCAAATCTAGATTGCCTGTCCCTAACACTATATAATTTGATTTATCTTCCTCACATGACAAATCAAATCCATAAGACTTCATAATAGTCATATTTTTTTCCAATAAATAAAATGGACACAATAATAATTTGGGTGCATAATTAAATACATCATTAATATCTATTTTATTATCCTTTAATAGTTGTATTTTACAATTATTTAACTGAAAACTTTCAACGAAAAATGCTGGATATTTTTTTCTAAAATTAGAAACATTAATTTTATAATCACGCAATATTTTATCATTACGGTTAATATCTGTTTCTTCTCTTTCTATTTCATTAACCGCTAATGCATCTGAATTATTTTCCGTTTCATCTTTATTTCCTTGTAAAAGAACAAGATTATATCTATTAACAACGCTTAAAATTTCACTATATTTTTCATCAGGCTCTTTAGAAAGTAAATATCCAATAGATTCATAATCAGTTTTATTTAATATTTCTTTTTGTTCAATCTTACGTTTTAAGTCAATCACATTGTTTCTATAAATATTATTTATACTTCTTTGTTCAGAGTTAGCATAATCTCTTTCATTAACGTAATGCTTCATTATTTCTAATAACTTATGAATTTCTTGTTGTTGATTTTCGTTCAAAAGTATTTTTTCTTCTAAATCTTTATTTACTTGCATTAATTTTTTTAAATATAGCAAAGATGCTAAAAATGTCTTTCTTTTACTTTCTTCCTGAACTTGATCAACCATTAAAGAAATAAAATCATCATCTAATAAAGTTATAAATTCATACTTATATAAAGGATTAGTTTCAGCTATATTTATAATATTTTTAATATTAGTTAAATCAACATCAGTTTGCATAAACTCATTGTCTTTATCATTATAATGTGATGTAGTATTATCAATTAAATTTAATAAATAATCCATAAATTAACCTTTCTATTTTTTTGAATTTTGTTTTTTTACTAAATATGTCTTTTGTTCTTCTTTTAATTTATGATAAGCATCGATATAATCCTTTATATTTTTTAAACAAGTATTATAAACTGAAGGAGTATCTACAAAATTATCTAATTTTTCTTTTTCACTATATAAAGCAGTAACAACAGAAATAATTCTATAATCAATTGTTGCTTCACTTTGTTCTTCAGCACCTTCAAAAAGATAAGAATTCAAATCATCAAAATCTACACTGTCAATTAGTTTTTTTTCAGAATCAATAATTTGTGTTACTTCATCCAAAACAGTATTATCATTACTATTTTCTAAAACTGTTTCTATAGGTTTTGTTTCAACCACATCTTCTCTGGATTTATCTACAATAGCATCAAGTTCTTGTAACAAGGATTGTAAATAATCTATTTTTATCGAACTAGGCATATCATTTTTTTGAAAAACATCTTTATATTCATTAATTTTTTTACCAAGTAATATACAACACATTGCTTGTTTAAGATCAGACATATCAACATTTAATTTATCATTAATTCTCTGAACATCTTTATCGAATTCTTTATAAGAAAAACTCTCATCCTTAAGCATTAAAACAATATTTTTATATTTTCTATATTTATTTTTGACAATAATTTCATATTTGTTTAGTGGAGATAATTCATTTTTGTCATCTGGTTTTAACAATTCTATATTACTAATTCCAACAAATAGTTTAATATCGCCAGCTTCTTTATTAGAAAATTTCATTGAATCAAGCAAAGCATCAAATTCATCAAAATTTGTTACAGGCACAACTAATTTTGTCCCCCTAAACATATTTAAATATTTCTTATATAAGTCACTTTTTGCAAAATCAGCATCAGTTTTATTTTTTTTCACAAAATCATTAATTTGATTAGCCACATTACTAACGTAATCCATAGCACTACTATATTCCTTAGGTTCAAAAGCACCAACATGAGATAAAGAAATGTTTCTAAATTCAGCTATTATTGCTCGTTTTGACATAAATCTATTATATTCAGATTCGTATTTATCATCAAACATAGCTTTAAAAATTGCTCTAACATCATTCTTTTTAAGTTCAAGCAAAGCATCATAATCTAATGTTCCAGTTATACCATTACTATAAAAAATATTCTCAATTTCTAAACTAGCATTACGATTAATTGCTTTACTTGTTTTAACACTATCCGCAGCATTAATTAACTTTTGTAACTTATTTAGAAATGTATCAATCACAGCCATATATACACACCCACTATTCTAAAATATTGTACCATAAAAATAATATCTATGAAACAACTAATCTCTAAATATACTTGATATTAATTACTTTTTAAGGTTATTATTATTATAGAGGTTTTTATGAAAAAAATAATGTTATTAATATTTACATTTTTATTATTTGTTTCAAATGTTTATGCTAACGATAAAGAAACAGTTAAATTTAAAAAATGTGTAGATGGAGATACTGCCGTATTTACAGTTAATAATGAAGATATCAAAGTCAGATTTTTAGCAATAGATACTCCAGAAACCGTACATCCAACTAAAAAAGAACAACCATATGGCAAAAATGCTAGTGAATATACTTGTAAAAAGATCACAAATGCTAAAAAAATTGAATTAGAATACGATTCAAAAAGCACAAAATTAGATAAGTATGGAAGAACCCTTGCTTGGGTATGGGTTGATAACTCTCTTCTTCAAAAAGAATTATTAGAAATTGGTTATGCCCAAATCAAATATGTTTATGGCAAATATTCTTATTTAGATGAATTAGAAAAAGTCGAAGAAGAAGCTAAAAACGAAAAAAAAGGATTATGGAAAGATTACACAGCTAAAACATACATTGTCACCTTTAAAGATGATAATGATGAAACCAAAGTCAAAGTTAATGAAAATGAATTAGTAACTCCTTTAAGTGTTTCTAAAGAAGGATACAATTTCGAGGGTTGGTATTTAAATGATAAAGAATTTGATTTTGATACTAAGATAACTTCAAATATTACTTTATCCGCTAAATATAATAAAAAATTAGGTTGGACAGAAATTGCGATTATTTTAGTCGGAGCCGTTTTTTTATATAAAGTAAACCCTAAAAAGTTTAAAAAAGAAGTAAAAAAAATAATGAAATAAAAGGAGAAAAATTATGACTAAAGATGATAATAAATTAAAAAGAAGAATTGTTGTAGAAGAAGCTATGCCAAAGCCAAAAAAAGGCAATGCTTTTGTAGGATTCTTATTCGTTCTACTGTTTGTTTTAATTATAATAGGCATTTTATTTTTATTAGAAAGTAAAGGATATATTAATATATTCAAATTTATTTAATGAAAAAATATGATATTGAAAAATTAGTGTCAGAACTTGATTTTGAAAGTAATAAACTTCAAAAAGTTAATGATAGTTTAGTACTTACTAACTATCAAATAGAAGTTTTAAAGAGAAACGGTATAAATCCTGAAATATACACATCACTGCATAGTATCATTTATGAAGCGGAAGAAATATATGAAGACACTTTAGATGAAGAATTAGAACAAGTATTGGATGAATTATCAGAAAGAAACTATTACGAAAATACCCACAAATAAAAAGAATCTTTTAATGTTGATTCTTTTTTTGTTCTAAAAATGTTTTTAATCTAAGGACATATTCATTACGCATAATTGGTAACAAAGAGCTAGCAACCATAAGAGTGGCATCATTAGGATTAATTTTAGTCATATCAACAACTGTAGAACCTGTAATTAATGCTTCGCATTGTGATATTGCTTCACTATAATCAACCATATTGTCTGTTTTATTTAGTATTTCACTTCTATTATTACCTAAATTCAAAGGATTATTGTAACAAACTACCACATGATTAATTATTTTGTCTAAATCTTCTGCATATTCAGCAAAAAACACCATAAAATCATTCTCACTAATAACACCTTTATTCGCCAATAATTTCATATAACTAAGTATTTCGAACAACGCACCATTAGCCATAACAATACTCTGATTCCCAACAATATCCCTCATCAAATCCTCTTTTATTGCCGAAGCAATAAGTAAATTCTTTTCAACTAAAGATAAACTCTTAGGATTAGATAAAAATTCATGTGTATATCTGCCTATCTTTTCTTCTTCATCTACAACTTTAACTCTAAAGTTTTCTTCTTCGAAAAAATCTTCTAGCATTCTAATTGAAGACCCTCTAACACTAGGACTACCAGTAAACTCTATAACATAAGGTTTATTATCTTGAATAACATCTTTTAACTTAGTTAATTCTTCTAAATAGCCCTTAGCTTTAATCTTATCGTATATTCTACTTCTATTATCGTAATAATCCGGATCAACAATATTCATACCGTAAAAAACATCATAAAAAGCATTTAAATATCTTTCTAATAAAATATCTATTCTTTCATCAGTATTATTTTCTTTTAAAGCATTATAAACGCTTCTAAAAAACCATTCCTGTTCATTTCTATCTGCACTAAAAACAGAAAAATCTATATATCCATTTTTTCTTAATTGTATTCTTAAATCTTCCAAGTTTGCAATTTTATCAGCGCATATGATTGCTTTATTATTAACAGGTAAATTATAAATTGCTTTAATTTGTTGGCTTTTTCTTTCTCTCCAAGATAATGATTTATTAAATTCTGTGCAAGTCATTACTAAACTAGCAACGTCCCCGCCAAAAAGCTTAGCTAAATCATCAATACTATATTTTGTATCTTCCACAACATCATGTAACAAGCCAGCAGCTACAACTTTATCATTAAAACCAGCAGTTTTTAAGACCAAACTAACAATAATAGGATGAAAAACATATGGAGTATCTTTTTCATGTTTACGATATTGTCCATCATGTGCTCTAATTGTAAAACTAAGTGCTCTTTCAACCATTTTCATACTTCTCACCTACAAAGATAAAAACTATTATATAAAAAAGTATAAAAAAAGTAAATGCTTTTTGCATCTACTCGTCTTTGTGAGTGTGAGCCGCAAGTCCACTTTTATTATTTCGTGGATCTTTATATATTTTACTTTTACCAGGAATAATAGTTGCGATTAAGAAATAACCATCTATAAAAATATATATTAAAAGGCATATAAATGATAAAGTTCTATTAAAACTATTCATATTAAGAACTAAATATGAAAAATATTGACCAAGTGCAATTGCCACAACAAATTCAATAATATCAAAAACCAAATTTGTTTTTTTAAATATTAATTGATACAAATAGAACATTACTGGTATAAAAAGAAGCATTGTCATTAATGATACTAATTTTGCAATCATAAAATTAGAATTACTTCCAATAAATGGAATTTCTATAAGTAACCAAATTAACGAAGGAAGAACAATTAATTTCATATGTTCCCAAACACTTTCATTAACAGCTACTAGTAAAGCTATATATTTATTATGATTAGACCAATCATATATAAAATGTGCCAAAGTCCCAAAAATTACAATAAAAATAAATCCATATAATTCAATCATCGCTTACCATCCTCATTTAAATATAATACATTTAAATCAACATATGCATCTATTCCTGGAATTATTCCACTATCGGTAGCTTGCCAAATATAATATTCTTTTTCATAATCAGTTTTTTTAGTATAATGTGCCATCCAAATTAAAGAAGCACTTGTATCCCACATTTTCTCCAAATAAGAGGCACTACCATAATTCATTCCCACATATCCGTACTTTTCAACTTCAGTCATAAACGCTTGGGCTATTAGATTCAATCCAACATAACTAATATGATAATCATTAAAATTGTTCCAACATTCCCAATCAAAAGAAATCGGTAGATCTAATAGAACCCCATTTAATTGATCTACAACCCATTTAGCATGTTCTTTTGCTTTTTCAATAGAATTAGCTTTTGAATAAAAATAAGCACCAACTTTTAAACCAGCCTTTTTAGCATTTTCTAAATTTTGTTTAAACTTGTTATCTAATTTGCATATGCCATCAGAATTTGCAAATCCCACCCTTATAATAACAAATGAAACTCCACTATTTTTAACTTTCTCATAATCTACATCACCCTGCCACGAAGATACATCAATACCAATTAAATTATTGTCATTCTTATATGTAGCAATAAAATCTTCAATCGGTTTAGTTCTTGGTGTATATCCACCGCCACTAGAAGTATTCAATTTATCTTTTACATAAAGCTTAAATGGACTAATTGTTTTATTACCATTAATATCAGTACTAACAAAATTCAAATCATAAGTTCCAGATTTGTTAACATTATATTCTCCCTCGATTGAGCATTCAACATTAGCATCATAATTATCTCCACAAATAATTTTACTCATATAATCAAATTTATTACCTTTTTTAATTGTATAAGATGCAGAATGATAAATTTTAGGCGCTGTTGTATCCACTACATTTACATTCAACCCCATTGAATGGATATTTCCCGTCTTATCTTTATACCTAATTTCAATTAATTGTTTTCCTAATTTTAAAGTATCTATTTTTTCATTTTTTGATACTAATTCTACATTTTCTAAATTTAAAATATCATTAATATAAACTTTATCATAATATTCAAAGGTATCTCTATTAAGTTTTACAGTTGGAGGATATTTTTCTAACAATTGTTTATCATTATTATATCTATAAATTGAAAAAATAATTAAAGATAACCCCAATAATATAAACAACAAATTTACATAAATACTGAATTGTTTTCTAACCAATTTATAAGCACCAAACAAAACAATTAAAATACCTAAAATCAATAAAAATATAAACATAATTCCACCTACAATATATATAGCATAAACTTTAATATATTAAAATAATTATGTAAAGAAAAAATATCCAATTACTTGGATATTAAATCACATATTAAATTTGATATTTCAGTTGGATTTTCAATGGTTAATCCCTCAATTAACCTTGCTTCAGAATATAAGATTTTAGCATAATTCTCCAGTTCTTCTTTATTATTTTTATATAATTTCTTGATTTTAGGCGCAATTGGGTGTTTTTCATTTATTTCTAAAATCATTTTAGCTTTTACCTTTTCATCAGTAGGCATAGCATTTATTACTTTTTGCATTTCTACGCTTAAATTTCCTTCAGTAGTTAAGCAAACCGGATGATTGGTTAATTTATTTGTAAATCTTACATCAACAACTTCATTACTTAAAGATTTTTTAATAAATTCTAAAACATCCTTATTATCCTCATTTATTTTCTTCAATTCTTCTTTTTCTTCTTCTGTATCAAAATTTAAATCTCCATCAGAAACATTTTTAAATGTTAAATTTTTATAACTGCTTAATATTTGAGCAACAAATTCATCCAAATAATCAGTAAAATATAAAATATCATAATTTTTATTTTTTACTTGCTCAACTTGAGGTAACATATTTATTTTATCTATGGTTTCACCGCTTGCATAGTAAATATTTTTCTGATTTTTTTCTATTTCATTAACATATTCATCTAAAGTAATCATTTTGCTATTTTTAGATGAGTAAAAAATAAGTAAATCTTTTAATTTATCTTTATTAGCGCCATACATATCATAAACACCATATTTAATTTGTGACCCAAAAGTTTCAAAAAACTTTTTATAATTATCAAAATCATTTTTAAGCATATCTAAAAGTTCATTATGAATTTTAGTTTCCAATGTTTTAGCTATACCTATAACATGTTTATCATTTTGCAAAGTTTCTCTAGATATATTTAACGACAAATCAGCCGAATCAACAACACCCTTAACAAAACTATAATAGTCAGGTAATAATTTTTCACATTTTTCCATTATTAATACACCATTAGTATATAATTCCAAACCTTTTTTATAATCTTTTAAATAAAAATCATAAGGAGCATGAGACGGTACAAATAATAATGATTTATATGATTCTAAACCTTCAACATTACTATGAATCACCCTAAGAGGTTTTTCATAATCCATAAATTTATCACTATAGAAATTATTATAATCTTCTTCAGTTATATCTTTTTTATCTTTCTTCCATAAAGGAATCATAGTATTTAAAGTAACTATTTCACTATAAGTTTCATATTCATTATCAGAACCTTCTTTTAATCTACTGTTTTCTACTTCCATTTTAATTGGATATCTTAAATAATCACTGTATTTAGTCACTAAAGATCTGATTGTATATTCATCTAAATACTTATCATAATTTTCATCTTCAGTATTGTCCTTTAAATATAATTTAATAGTAGTTCCAACTCTATCAACTAAGCATTCACTTATTGTATAACCATCAGCGCCATCACTAGACCATATATAACCCTTTTCATCATTATATTTTTTAGAAATTACTTCAATTTTTTTAGCTACCATAAATGCTGAATAAAATCCGACACCAAATTGACCAATAATCTCAGTATCTTTTTGTTCTTTATTTTCTTCTTTAAATCTTAAGGAATCAGATTCTGCTATAGTACCCAAATTATTTTCTAATTCTTCGGCATTCATTCCAATACCATTATCTTTAATAGTAAGAACTCTATTTTCAGTATCTCTCTCAATATTTATTTCTAAATCGGCCTTATTTATACCAATAGAACTATCAGTTAATGCTTTATAAGCTAATTTATCTAATGCATCACTTGCATTTGATAATAATTCTCTTAAAAATATTTCTTTATTAGTATAAATAGAATTTATCATTAAATCTAATACTCTTTTAGAAGATGATTTAAATTCTTTTTTCTTCATAATATCCTCTTTTCCATACAACTTAAATTATACTCATATTTTAGCACTTGTCAACATAAAGTGCTAAAATAAATTAAATAAAAAATACCCAAATATGAGTATTAGATTTTTTTACCTAAAGCCACTTTATCTATAATAGATCCAGTATAAGCTTCAGAATTTCCTAAAATAATTTCTAAATCATCTTTCATCATTTTTCGCTGAGATGTACTAACAATAGGAACTAATTTAAATTCACTTACACCCTTTATTCCCTTTGTTATTTCATTAATATTTCTTTGAGTTAAAACTTCAACAATTGATTCATCTTTGCTTTGAAAATAAACACCAACTTCAATTTCATTGTGTAACTTTAATTTAAAATATTTAACAGTATTATCTTCATTTTCATAGCCTAACGCATAAAACATTTTCATATAACCATCTCCACCCATAATATATTCTTAGGCTTAAGCCCGAAAATTCATTATAGCACTCACTTTCTTAAAGTTCAACAAAAACTTTACATTGAATTTTGCTTTTGAAGTAGACTTTTAATTATAGCGTGATATACTCTATATAGATGGTGAATAAAATGAAGAAAAATGATAAATTAGGGTTAAAAATTTTAATTTTTGGAATCGTTTTATTAATGATTGCATTAGTGATAAATTATAACATTAATATAAACGATTCATGGAAAGTTGTTTTCATAATGACTTCATTAATCATAGAAATAATTGGTTTAATCAAAATTATAAAAGATACTGCAAAATAGTGTCTTTTTTTATGACGTGTGCTATAATTAACATGGTGAGACTATGTTCAGAAATGCTATAAAAAGTGGATTAGAATACATAAGACCTCTGTTAACAGGTAAACTAGTTTATAAAGATAAATCAATAATAAATAATTTATCAACATTAATTGTTTTAAATAAAAATGGAGATATTTTAACAACATTAACGAATGCGGAGCTTTTCCTAATTGAAGATGACAACAATGAAGTATTTCCCAATATTTTGAATGAAATTGAAAATACAACTAAAGACCGTCAAAGGAAAAAATTAGAAGAAAAATACGGAATTAAAGATAATTCTATTGTTGGAATTCATAACGTTATAGTCGATATTGCTAAAAATCCAGGCAAACTAAATATAATAAAACACCCATATTTAGATTTATCAATTATTAAAATTGAAAATAATAAAAATATCCTTGTTAACGAATTTCCTAAATTTACAAACAAAACTCCAGAAGTTGGTACATCGGTTTGTAATTTAGGATTCGCATTCCCAGAATATAAAACGTTTACATATAATGAGGAAACGCATACAATTAGTACCACAAATGAAGTAATGAATTTCCCGGTTTTTCCAACTGAAGGAATTATTACCAGAAACATAATCGATAAAAATGATAATTTATCTATGATAGAAACATCTAGTGAAGTAATAAATGGAACTCAAGGAGGAGTTTTATTAAATAAAGAAGGAAATATCTTAGGAATGTTAACTGGTACAAACATTATAAAAAGTACTTTGCCAAACGACAACTTTACAATACGTCTAGGCATATCCATTAATAGTCAAACAATCATTAAATTTTTAAAAGACAACAATATAGAATTTGAGGAGGAATAATGAATAAATCAAGAGGAAATATTATAATTATAGAAGGTCCCCAAGGAGTCGGAAAAAGTACAATGGCCAACTTCTTAAGAGATAATCTATCATCATCTAATTTATACAGACTAACCGGAATAAAAGACAAAAGCAAAACCGGATATCAAAAAAATAAAAACATGTATTTGAATTTATTAAATTACATGGAATCATTAGAAGAAACCGAATTAAATTTATTATTCGATCGTACATTTTTTACCGAAGAAGTTTATACAAAATTAGGTTTTAAAGATTATAGTTTCGACGATGTATATGAAAGATTAGTAAGAAAACTTTCAGAATTAGATTTTAATATTTATTTTGTAGTTTTATATTTAAAAGACACATCACTATATGAAAAACGTTTAGTAAGACAACATCATCAATATCAAAAATTTAGTATTGAAAGTAGTGTAAAACAACAAGAAGAATATTTAAAATTAATAGACAACATAAAATATAAATCAATTCATAAAATTAAAATAGCAACTGATGATTATAAAAAAGCTTACAATAAATTGATTAATTCAATTCCTGTATTAAAAGAAGAAAAAATAGAATATAGAGGTTAACATGTGTCTAGATAGTAATACTCAATTATATTTATTTGTTGGATTTATTCTACTTGGTATTATTTATTTAACCATTTTAAAATTAAAACATACTAGAAAGAAAAAATTTAACATCAGATTTTTATTTACAGTAATTATTTTATTATTCATATACATAATATTATTTGGAATGATAAAAAAATGTAATGATAAAAAAGACAATTATGAAGAGTTTAAAACTAGTAATACAACAACAACATCAAGTACAATGACTACTACAAATAATATATCAACAACAAAAAAAGTTGAAACAACAAATACAACTACTACAAAAATAATTAACAATAACAATTCAAAAGGTAAATATGTAGGAACATCTAGCAAAGGTTATCAAATCACATATAGTGATGGTGCATACTACGTTGATGGCTACTTAATAGTTAATAAGACGTATGATCTACCAAACAATTGGAAACCTAAAAATTCCTGGAAAACTGTGCCATCATCGGGTTTTGCAAAAGAACCATTAGATAAAGATGCATATGAAGCATGGAAAGAAATGCTTAGTGACTCAAAAGCGGTAGGATTAAATCTTTGGGCTCAAAGCGGATATCGTTCATATGATTATCAAAATGAATTATATAACGGTTATGTAAAGAGAAAAGGCAAAGCTGCTGCTGATAAATCTTCAGCTAGACCTGGACATTCTGAACATCAAACCGGATTAGCATTTGATTTAAACACAATTACTACGGCATTTAAAGACACTGCTGAAGGTAAATGGGTCAAAAACAACTGCTACTTGTACGGATATATACTTAGATATCCAGAAAATTCAACCAATAAAACCGGTTACATTTTTGAACCTTGGCATATTCGTTATGTAGGAAAAGACTTAGCAAAAAAACTATACAATGATGGTAATTGGATAACCATGGAAGAATACTTTGGATTAAAATCTGAATATCCAAATTAGGAGGGTTTATGAAAAAAATTGATATTAAAGATTTAGAATTAGAATTAAAAGTTTTACAAAAAAAAGACACAGAAGATGCTTTAACAAACGGATACACAAACAAAGATGATTGGGCATTACATAAACTAAATACAAACGAAAAAGACGAAGTTGCAGATGCCTTGATTGATATGGCACAAAGATACGAAATATCTCCAGAGAACTTGGCCGTATCATTTGATAAAAGTTTATCAATGTATCTTAGGGTTCAAAATTCTAAAAAGATGTTAAAACAAAAAAATTCAAAAGAAAAAAAATAGGATTAACAATATAGATTATATATCATCTTCCTATTTTTTTATTTAAAGATTTTTTATAATAAATATGATAAAATACAAATGAGATGAGGGTTCTATATGAAGAATAAAAATAAAAAAATTGCTATATTAATTCCATGCTATAATGAAGCCAAAACAATTGAAAAAGTTGTAAAAGATTATAAAAAAGTGCTACCAACAGCCGATATTTATGTGTATGATAATAATTCCTCCGATCACACAGACGAAATTGCTTACAAAGCCGGCGCTATAGTTAAGTATGAATATCGTCAAGGTAAAGGGAATGTCATAAGAACTATGTTTAGAGACATCAATGCTGATTGTTATCTAATAATAGATGGAGACGATACTTATCCAGCTGAAAGTGCCCAAGAAATGTGTGATTTGGTTTTAAGTGGCAAAGCCGACATGGTTATTGGTGACAGACTTTCATCAACATATTTTACTGAAAATAAAAGACCATTTCATAACTTTGGAAATCGAATAGTAAGACTATTAATAAATAAACTTTTTAATAATAATATTAAAGATATAATGACTGGCTATCGTGCCTTGTCGTATGATTTTGTAAAAGGATTCCCAGTTTTGTCTAAAAATTTTGAAATAGAAACCGAAATGACTATTCATGCAGTTGATAAAAACTATAAAATAAAAGAAATCCCTGTTTCTTATCGAGATAGACCCAATGGCTCAATATCAAAATTAAACACATACAGTGACGGAATTAAAGTATTAAAAACAATTGCAACCTTATTCAAAGAATATAAACCGATGGGATTTTTCAGTATTATTAGCTTGTTACTAGTTTTGATTTCATTATTCTTTTTAATCCCAGTGTTTGATGGCTATTTTAAAACCGGATTGGTCGAAAAATTCCCATCATTAATTGTCGGTTGTTTCATTATTTTAACATCAATACTATCATTAATGTGTGGAATAATTTTACAAGTAATAGTAAAAAAAGATAAACAGCAATATGAGTTATTAATGACTCAAATAAGGACTATAAATGGAAAATAAATTAAACAAAAAACAAAAAATAATATTAACTATAACAATAATTGCCGTTATTCTAACTGCGATAATGCCAATGAAACTTAGTCCAGTTTGGAATGGAGAAATTCCAGATCATCGAAATCAATATGAGCTTATGGCTAATGCCATATTAAATGGTCACTTGTATTTAGAGTATGACGTTGATGAAAAATTACTTAATATGGATAATCCTTATGACCATGATGAACGTAAAAAATTGGGTGTAGATTACCATTGGGATCATGCTTTCTACAAAGGACATTATTATATGTACTTTGGTGTGGCTCCAGTATTTTTAACATTCATACCATATAAAATAATTACTGGTCATGTATTAACAACATATCATGCTACTCAATTATATGTAGCAGGATGTATTATCGGAATCTTTTCCCTATTCTATCTAATTCGCAAATTATTTTATAAAAATTTTAAATTCGGAATATATTTATTATGTTCAGCAGTTTTATCACTTCTTTGCATATGGTACGCAGTAGATGCTCCAGCTTTATATTGTACAGCAATAACATCAGGTTTATGTTTAGCAATATGGAGTATATTCTTTTTTATAAAAGCAGTTTTCGATAATTTGAGTGAAAATAAAAGTATACTATATGCCACACTAGGTAGTTTATGTGGTGCACTAACATTTGCATGTCGACCACCCATTGGTCTAGTCAACATACTAGTGATACCATTACTAATCACATATCTAAAGAAAAGAAAACTAAATAAAAAACTTTTAACAAAACTATGTTTAGCAGCGTTACCTTATTTTATTGTTGCCGGATTATTAATGACATATAATTATATAAGATTTGAAAACCCCTTTGAATTTGGCCAATCTTATCAACTAACAATTACTGATCAACAACAATATAGTAAAGCCTTATCAAATATAAACCTATTAAACCTACTAAATAATATAAAAATTTACTTTTTTGAAATTAATGAATATACAGAAAAACTCCCTTTTGTAAATTTTTCTGGAATATTGATAAATTTTCCAATTTTAATTTTTGCATATATTTTATTATTCAATAATAATTTCCGAAAACAATTAAAAATTAAAAACATTTGGTGGTTATATATAACTTTATTAATTGTTCCAATAATAATTGTAATAGTTGATTCTCTTTTCTCTCCATATCCACTCGAAAGATATCGAATGGATATTTACTACATAATGACAATTGCAACATTTATTGCTTTTTGCAACTATGATTTAAATTTTAAAAACCAAAATAATAAAAAATACACTATAATATTAAGTATCCTATTGATACTAACTTTAATTAAAATAGTACTATTATATTTAGTACCATACGATTCCAATTATACTGACTTTTTTAATATTTTTAATAATTAAACAAAAATAATATTTTTAATGTTTTATCAAAAATAATTAAAGATATTATTTTTTTAATGATATAATCATTATGAAGGTGATTGATATGAACATAGATAACTATTTAGAAAACAACATAGTATTTATAATACCTAATAATATTAAAAAGAAATTTATTAAATATCTTAACAGCAAAGATAAAATGTATGCCATCAAGATTTTAACATTAAATGAATTTAAAAAATCATACTTTTTTGACTACAATGAAAAAACAATAAAATACTTAATGGATCAATATAATTTAAATTACAATACTGCTAAAGAATTCATAAATAATATTTATAATGTTTTAGAACCATCTAAAACAAAAAAAATCAATTACTTATTACAAATAAAAAAAGACTTAGAAACAAACAATTTAATTATAAAAGATATTTATTTTAAAAAAACCCTAAAAAGGAAAAAAATCTATTTCTATGGTTTCACTTACATCGATAAGTATTTATCAAAAATAATTAATGATTTAAGAGAAGAAAACTATAATATTTCAGTCATATTAAATAATGATAATAACTATGAACATGAAGTAATATCCTTTAATAGTTTAAATGATGAAATAGAATTTGTTGTAAATGATATTATATCTAAAGACTTAGATTTAAATAAAGTATACTTAGCTAATGTTAACAAAGATAATGAAAATACAATCATTAGAATATTTAATAACTATAACATAAAAGTTAACTTTAAAAATTCAAGTACCCTATTTGACACTGAAATAGGTAAATCATTTTTAAATAATATTTCCAATTATCAAAAAGAACTTAATAATATCAAAGATCAAGAAATAAAAAATATCATAATTAATATTTTAAACAAGTATTATTGGACTAATATAACTGAAATCAAAAATATTATCACAGAAGAATTTAAAACAGCTAAATTACCATCTCAAAAATATAACAATGCCATTAATATTATTGATTTAAAAGATAATATAATAGATGATAATGAATATGTTTATCTTTTAAATTTTAATCGTGAGTATATTCCTAAAATATATAAAGATACTGATTTTATTAATGATAAAGAAAAACCAAAATATTTAGAAACAACAAATGAAAAAAATATTAATGAAGTGGGTAGTTGGCAAACAATTATTAAAAATATTAAAAATTTAATAATTACTTATTCTAACCAAAACTTAAGTGGAATTTTAAATCCATCTTCCTTAATAGATGATTTAAATTTAAAAGTAATTAATAAAGAATATACTGAATCATTATATTCAAATAAAAGTAATATCTATAACTTAGGAATTCTTCTAGACAATTACAGTAAATCACACCTTGAAACAAAACCACTAGAGCACTTATATTTAACTTATCCAGATAATAATTATCTAACATACAATAATAAATTTAATATTATTAAATTAAGCGATTATAGTTATAAATTATCATACTCAAAAATGAATACCTTCTTTGAATGTCCATTTAAATATTACTGTGATAATGTTTTAAGACTTACCCCTTATGAAGATACCTTCGACACATGGTTAGGTTCGATATGTCATTATATTTTATCAGAAATGTATAAGGAAGAATTTGATTTTAATAAATCAAAAGAAGAATTTATTAATAATAATCCCATAACTTTAACTGAAGAAAATAAAGTCTTTTTAGATAAAGTTTTAAATGAATTAAAAGACGCTATACCGCATATTAAAAGTTTAAATAATATATCTAAATATCAAGAAGTAGAATGTGAAAAATTAATTCAAACAACAGTAGATGATATTCCTTTTGTCGGAATCGTAGATAAAATAATGCATTACAAAAATAATATAGTCATAATCGATTATAAAACTGGTACCCCAGATGTTGATTTAAGACTAGCTAAATATGGTTTAAATCTTCAATTACCAACCTATGCTTATTTAATAAAAACCCTATATCCAAACTCAAACATTGTTGGAATATATCTAGAACATATCTTAAAACCAAATATTAATTATGACTTAAATAAATCAGAACAAAATCAATATGAAAATCACTTAAAACTACAAGGCTATTCAATTGATAATGAAAAATTAATTTCCGAATTAGATCCAACTTATCTAAACAGTGATTATATAAAAGGTATGAAAATGACATCAAATGGCTTTGCCCGTACCGCCAAACTATTAAATAAAGACAATTTTGAAAAATTAAAAGATATAACTGAAGAAAAAATAAAAGAATGTATTAAAGAAATCAATCAAGGAAATTTTCAAATCAAACCTAAAATTAATGGATTTAAAAATTTAAGTTGTGCATTTTGTCCATATAAATCTGTATGCTACGTTAAAGAAGATGATAAAGAATTTGTTACCCTTGATAATGATTTAACATTTCTAGGAGGTGAAAACAATGACTAAATGGACTGAAGAACAAATGCTTGCAATCGTTAAAGGAAACACCAATATCATTGTTTCCGCCGGTGCTGGTTCTGGTAAAACAGCCGTTTTAACCCAAAGAGTAATAACAAATTTAAAAAAAGGTATGCACATCAATGAATTATTAATTTTAACATTTACTAATAATGCAGCCATGGAAATGAAGACCAGAATTAAAAAAGCAATTCTAGAAGACGATGAAATCAAAAATGAAGCCAAATTAACCGATTCAGCTGATATTACAACTTTTGATGCCTATGTTTTATCACTAGTAAAAAAATATCACTATTTATTAAATTTAGATTCAAATATTACATTAATTGATTCATCTATCATCAAAAAGAAAAAGAAAGATTTTATTGAAGAAATATTCGATGAATTCTTTACTCAAAAGAACGAAAAATTTATCAAATTTGTTACTGACTTTGGAACTAAAAATGCTAGACAAACCAAAAAAACAATTTTGAATTTAGACTATTCTTTTGATTTAATAACAAAAAAAGAAGATTATTTAAATAATTATATAGAATCATACTATAATAAAAATAATTTAGATAAACTTTTCCAGCAGTTTGAAAATACCCTCTTAAAAAGAGTTGTATCCATCAAGAACTTACTACTAAACTTATCTTTTGAAGTAGATAGTGATTACTATGACAAAATTTATAAAACCCTAGAACCACTACTTAAAAGTTCTAATTATCAAGAAATAAGAAGGAACTTAGATTTTAAATTATCACCTTTAAGAAATGCTTCTGATAAAGCAAAATATTATAAAGAACAAATAACTAAAATAATTAAAGACTTGAAATCATTAACTGAATTTCATGAACAAGTATTAAAAGATGATTTATTAAAAACCAAAGAATATGCTGAAGTAATTATCGAAATATTATTAAAATTAACTCAAAAAGTAAATGCTTATAAATATAAATATCAAGTATTTGAATTTAATGACATAAGTAAATTTGCTCTTAAAATATTGGATGAAAATGAAGATATTAGAAACGAATTAAAAAATTATTACAAAGAAATTATGATTGATGAATATCAAGATACTAGTGATGTTCAAGAACAATTCATTAAATACATTGAAAACAATAATGTTTATATGGTTGGTGATATTAAACAATCGATTTATCGATTTAGAAATGCTAATCCTGATATCTTTAAAATAAAATATGATGCATATAAAGAAGGAAACAATGGTTTCAAAATAGATTTAAATAAAAATTTTAGATCACGTGGTGAAGTTCTAGATAGTATTAATCAAATATTTAATCATATTATGGATGATAATATTGGCAATGCTAATTACATAAAAGAGCATCAATTAATCTTTGGTAACAACACCTTCATTGAAGAAGGAAACAATAACTATAATAATAATTTAGAAATATACAATTATTTACCAGACCCTAATTTTACTAAAGAAGAAATGGAAGCATTTATCATCGCTAATGACATTAAGAAAAAAGTAACGAGCAACTATGAAGTTTTTGATAAAACTTTGAGACCATGCAAATATAGTGATTTCTGTATTTTAATTGATCGCACAACTGCGTTTGACACCTACAAAAAAATATTTGATTTTCTTAATGTTCCAATCAATATCTATAAAGATGACAATATCATGATTTCTGACGAAACATCACTTATAAATAATATAATTAAATTTATTATCAACATAAAAAATAACAAATTTAATGAAACAACTAGATTCTGTTTTGCAAGTATTGCTAGAAGTTATCTTTATCAATTAGATGATCAAACTATATATGACACAATTAGTCAAAACAAAATTAATGAATCCGAAATATATGAAATTGCTTATAATATTTCAAAAAATTTGGATAGTTTAAGTAATGAAGAAATAATTAAAAAAATAATTTATGACTATAAATTTTATGACAAAATGATTATTGCCGGTAATCTTAATTATCGTTCAATTATTCTAGATAACTTAATTAATAAATTTAAAGAATTAAATAAAGTTAATATAACTATCTATGAAGTAAATGATTATTTAGATTCTTTAATTAATGACGAAGAAAGTATTAAAATACCTGCCCTTTTAAATAAAAATGATTCAGTAACAATTACAAATATTCATAAATCAAAAGGACTAGAATATAAAATTTGTTATTTTCCAAGTTTACATAAAGAATTTAATTTAATGGATTTAAATAATAGAATTATCTTTAATACAAAATTCGGATTAATTTTACCAAATTATGACAATGGCTTTAAAAGTACTTTTGTCAACTTCTTAAACAAAGAAACCTATATTATAGATGAAATATCCGAAAGAATTAGATTGTTCTATGTTGCTTTAACCAGAGCAAAAGAAAAAATGATTATGGTTACAAATTTAATTCAAAACGATAATTGTACTACTGATGAAAATGGTATTATTGATTACCTAACCAGAATAAATTATCGTTCATACAAAGATATTTTAGAATCAGTTTATCCATATATTCATAAATATATTGAAAATATAGATTTGCCAGAAATAAATATTGGTTATAAGTATTCACAAAAAAATAATATTAACATTGACACTGAAGAAAACAATAAAATTATAGTTAATGAAAAAGAATATATTTCTGAACTTATTAACGAAGAACATTATTCTAAAAGTGAAAACAAATTAATAACACCTACAGAAGTAGCTAACATGGAATATGGAACTCACATGCACTACATCCTGGAAAATACTGATTTTAAAAATCCAGATTATTCTCTGTTAACCAATGAAGAGCAAGAAATAACTCAAGAATTATTAAACAATCAAATTATGTCTAACATCAAAGATGCAAATATTTATCACGAATATGAATTTATTTATGAAAATGATAAACAAATTAAAACTGGTATCATTGACCTAATGTTAGAATATCCAGATCATATTGACATCATAGATTACAAACTAAAAAATACTAATGATCAAGCTTACTTAAAACAATTAAATGGTTATAAAGAATATATTGAAAATAAAAATAATAAACCAACTTATATTTATTTATATTCACTATTAAACAAAGAACTTATCGATTTAAACAAGAATTAATTTCTTGTTTTTTCTTGACTTAAATTTATAAACATACTATATTCTACTTATGAATGAAGAGCAACAAGAAGCTGTTTTATCACTTTCTAACACCCTACTTATTGCTGGTGCTGGTTCTGGTAAAACATTTACAATTATTAATAAAATAAACTACTTATTAGATAATAATATTTATAAAGAAGATGAATTACTAATCATCTCTTTTACTAATGAATCAGTTAATGATTTAAAAAGAAAAATTAATTATAATATTGATATTAAGACTTTTCATAAATTATCACTAGATTTAATACATACTGACAATATAAAAATAGCTAAAGATAACATGTTAAATTATATTATAGATGAATATTTTAATTCTTATTTAAAGGACCATTTTAAAGCCAAAATAAGAATAAAAAGACTCTTACTTGAAAATACCAAAGACAACCTAAAAAAACTTATCATAACCTTTATAAACCTCTATAAATGCAATAATAACGATGTTGATAAACTAATAAATTTAGTAAAACAAAGTAAATACATAAAAAAAGACTATTACCTAACTATTCTAGAAATATATCTAATATATAATAACGAATTAAAATCATCTGGATATGTAGATTTTAATGACATGATTCTTATGGCCACAAATAAAATTAATAATAACGAAGTCAAAACAAAATATAAATTTATCATGATTGATGAATTTCAAGATACATCACTAATTAGATTAAACCTAATAAAAGCTATTTTAAACCAAAATCATGGAACAATATTTGCAGTTGGTGATGATTATCAATCAATATATCGATTTAGTGGATGTAATTTAAATGTATTTATTCATTTAGATAAATATATAGACAATCTTAAAATAATAAAATTAAAATATAACTATCGCAATAGTCAAACTCTTATCACAATATCTAATAACTTTATTGCCAAAAATAAAAATCAGCTACTAAAAAATTCTAAATGTCCTAAAGATTTAAATAAACCTATAAAAATAATTTATTATGTTAATAAATCAAAAGTTATAAACAAATTAATCAATAATATAGATACTAATATCCTAATACTTGGACGTAACAATAAAGATATCTTATCTTGGAATGTAACTTTATCAGATAAAGTAAAATACCTAACAATTCATAAATCAAAAGGATTAGAAGAAGATAATGTTATCCTAATAAACCTAGAAAACTCAAATCATTCTATGCCAACCAAAACTAAAGATCACCAAATAATATCTGAAATTCTTAATCAAGATGAATATCCTTATGAAGAAGAAAGACGACTATTTTATGTCGCCTTAACTAGAACAAGAAACTATATATATTTATTAGTTCCTAAAAATAATCCAAGTATCTTTATAAAAGAATTAATTAAAGATAATAAAAAAGATATTGAAATTATTCACAATTATTAATAAATATTCTATTTATCGGATATCCCTTAACTCTAATTATTTCATATTCTTCATTACTTAAAGTTTTATTATAAATATTATTAAAATTATTAATTGAATCTTTAATTTTACCTTCTCTAACTTCATAACATTTTTCATTCGAACAAAAACTAATTAATTCATTATATCTAATATTATTTAAATATTTACTTAAATTTAAAGTATTAACTCCTTTAGGTTCTATAATATAATTATTACAATCAACATAAGCATAACTATTATTATTTAAAGATATAATTAAAACAAATAAAAAAAATAGTAATATAACACAGTACTTCTTCACATCTAACACCTGTTATTATTATTACCATTTTATTATTAATTATTTACTTATTTAATAAATATATTGCAAAATTTAAATATCCCGCTATTAATAACCATACAATATAAGGAATTAATAAATATCCTGAAACTTTATTATATTTAAAGAAAGAATAAGTCATATATCCAACTATTACTAGTAATATTAAAATCCAAATAAAGGCAAACAATCTCATCTTTAATCCAAAAAAGATAAATGTCCAACATGCATTAATTAATAACTGAATAAAATAAACAATATACGGCATATCATCATACTTAGTAGCTAAATAAATACTTATTGTCATTAATATAAATAAGATTGTCCACACTATTGGAAAAACTATTTTAGGCGGATAAAAAGCCGGTAAAGTTAAACCTTCAACACTACTACCAGTTAATAAAGATGGAACAACTCCAATCAAAAAAGTTGCTGTAAGCAATATAATAAATTTTTTCATAAATCACCTTTATTATATTATAAGCAACTTTAATTTAATTATTCTTAACTAAAATAAGGGTAGTTTTCATAATTCTTCATCAATTGTTCATAGTTTTCTTTACTAGTATAAATTGTATAATTAGTATAATTATAATCAACTAATCTATTTCTATTAACATCATTAATTACCATACGTACTTCATCAAAGAAATTAAAATCAGCACCATAATAAACATGATAATCAATAGTATTTTTATAAACATCTAACTCCGCAGTATTACCATAATTAGTTACTACCTCTAAAACCATTGAATTACTATCACTTTCAACAAAATTATATTTATTAAAGTTATTAATTACTAAATCTTTATCATATTTAACAGTTTCACTAAATGTACTAAAAGTTGTCTTATCACTATAATTAGAATAGCTCTTAAAATTAGACATTCCTAAAGAAAATAATCCACAACCAATACCACAACATACTAATGATAATAAAAACACTAAAGCACACATTCCTTCTTTAGTTCTACGATTTTTTAAGAAAGAATATATCTTAATCAATATAATAATATCACATGCAATTAAAGAAAGAATTATAAGTAAGATTCCCCAAAATAAAAATCCTGATTTAGTTATTAAGAAACTAATAACTAAACATGCCAATAAAGCAATAAGTATTGTGCAAAAACAAAATCCACAAAATATTACAAAACAATCTACAAAAAATAATACAATCTTAGCTAATCCCGAAAATAATCTAAAATCAGAATGTTCTGGATCTCTAATAATAATTTTAGTTTCTTTAACATTATCTTTTTTCTTTTCAGACTTCTTTTCTTCTTTAACTAGCTCATTATCATCTTTTTCATTTGTTTTTTCTTCAATTACTGACTTTTCATAATAATCTAAAAATCTTATTTTAAATATATGAAGTAAAATCATAATAGTAACAATGCTAATAGCTAATATATATAAAGTAGATAATATTCTATGTATACCATAATAAAAAGATGAAGGTAAGAATCCAAATAATCCATAATATATATAAGATAAGAAACTACCTAATAACATTAAACATAAAACAATAAAAGAGCCAAATATAAACATTTCTAAAAAACATTTTACTTTTTGTCTAAAAGTCATTGCACTAAGCATTTTATATACCCTTGTAAGATAATCTAAAGCACTTTCTAAAAATTTATTAAAAGTATTCTTTGCTTGTTTTTTATTATTAACATCTTTAATATTCTGATTTAATAACTCATCAATATTTAAATTAAATAATTGACATAATTGTAAAACTTTATCCATCTCTGGATAAGCTTGTCCCGATTCCCATTTAGATACAGATTGTCTTGACACTCCTAGTTTATCTGCAAGTTGTTCTTGTGATAAATTATTTTCCTTTCTAATCCTTTTTAAATTGTCAGATAAATTCATAATATCTCCTCCTAACAACTAAATCATATAATTTCTACTGGTTGCATTCTACCAATTTTTAGTTGTTTTTTGTTAACTTATAGTTGCATTTAGCTTATTTTAACACAAAAGAAAACAATATCAAAAGATATTGCTATTTTTTCTTATGCTTTTTCTCAAGTTCTCGGTAAGCTACTTTACCTACAGCTGTAACCGGCACTGATTTACGATATTCAATCTCACTAGGAACTGCATAAGCAGCTAAATGTTCTTTACAGTAAGCTCTTACTTTAGCTTTAGTTTCTAAAGTATCTTCATAACCATCTTTTAAAACAATAACCGCTTTAGGAGTTTGCCCTTTAGTTTTATGAGGAATACCTACAACTGTACAAGAAGATACACACTCACATTTAGAAATAATTTCTTCTAATTCAATTGGATATACATTATAACCATTAGTTATAATCATTCTCTTTAATCTAGAAGAATAGAATAATAATCCGTCTTCATTTCTATAACCTAAATCTCCAGTATGTAACCAAATTTTACCATCACTATGAGTTACTAATGTTTTAGCAGTTTCTTCATCTTCATTAATATATCCCATCATAATAGTTGGTCCATTAATACAAATTTCACCAATTTCACCAGTTTCTTTTTCAACATCGCTATTTGGTTCAAATATTCTAATATCCATATCAGGATTAGGAATACCTAAAGTACCATTTATTACATCGTTCTCATTCATTGGAGCGGTACAACAACTAAATCCAGTAGCTTCACTTAAACCATAACCAACTTTAACAACCGCATTGCTACCACATTCTCTTAAAAAACTTTCAAATTGATTTTTTAAATCTTGAGGTAAATAATCACCACCAACAACAACTACTTTAATATCTTTTAAAGCATTTTTACCAGGTTTCATACTATCAACACTCATTTTAAGTAAAGATGGTACAGCCGGATAAACATTTGGCTTATATTTCTTTAATTCACTATTTATCTTTTTAGTATTAATCTTAGGAACTATTATACAAGTCATACCTGCACTTAAACATGTATGACAACATAAAGCTAAACCAAAAACATGGAAAATTGGTAACGCCGATAATACTGAATTTCCTGGTTTAATTTCATTACAAACCGTTTTAGTCTGTAAAGCCATTGCATTAAAATTACCATTAGAAATAATAATTCCCTTAG
>CAKOIQ010000011.1 GCA_934086935.1 uncultured Bacilli bacterium | reverse complement strand
TATAAACCATATATTAAAATATTAGGTATTGATTCATCATCATACAAATCTTTAGGGATTGAATTAATAGAAGGTACATATCCTAAAAAGACAGATGAAATAGTTATTCCAAGACACTTAAAAACTAATGCCAGAGTTGAGTATAAAGTTGGCGATACAATCACTTTAAATATCGGTAAAAGAATGAGTGGAGATTATGAATTAACTCAAAACAATCCATATGATACAGAAGTAAAAGAAGAATTAAAAAATATTACAACAAAAGAATATAAAATAGTTGGTATTATTGAAAGACCAGCGGATGGTATCGAACCATATACTGCGCCAGGGTACACAATGGTAACTATACCTATTAATAATAAAGATAATTTTTACACAATTTATGCAAGATACACTAAAAAAGGATTAAAAAACCAAGAAGAAGTAACTGCGAATATTATTAGAATGGATGAAAAACTATTTAAAGACAAACAAAATTTAAATCCCAATAATATTGATGAATATGAAGAAGCATATAATAATTCAAAATATGAAACCACAAACCACGGTTATTTAATAGCTTTAGAAACTAATACTTTTAGTGATAGTTTAATGAAAGCACTAGGCTTTATTGCCACAATCGTCATTGTAATTGTCATCGTAACATCAGTATTCTGCATTAAAAACAGTTTTAACATTTCTATAACTGAAAAAATAAGAGACTATGGAATGTTATCAAGTATTGGTGCAACCAGTAAACAAATTAAAAAAAGTGTTTACCATGAAGCTTTCATCTTAGGTATAATTGGTATTCCAATTGGTATAATAAGTGGCATCTTAGCAGCTTATACTTTAATTATAATTGTAAATAAACTCCTATCATCTGCTGATATGATTATTGAAGGATTTTTAATATTTAAAACCTCATTTATAGCTATTTTATTATCAATCTTACTTAGTACTATCACAATCTATTTATCATCAAGAAAAGGTGCAAAAATAGCCTCAAAAACATCTCCAATAACTGCAATTAGAGGAAACAATGAAATAAAAATAACTTCAAAAAAAGTTAAAAGTCCAAAGTATATCAGTAAATTATTTGGAGTAGGTGGAGACATCTCATATAAAACTATTAAAAGAAATAAAAAGAAATATCGTACTACAGTAATATCAATCATTGTATGTGTATCAGTTTATATAGCATTATCTTATTTTATAAATACTGCTTTTAGAGCTGTAAAACTAGAATATGGTGAATGTTCATATAACTTATCATTATATTCTTTTAGTAGTAAAGAAAATTATAATGAAGATTATAATAACTTTATTAAAGTCTCAAAATTAGATAATATCAAAAAATATTCCCTTGTAAGAACATCTCTATTCGAAGTAAAAGGAATTAAATTTACCAAAGATGCCATCAAATATGCTGGATATAATGAAGGAGATAAAAAAACAATTATTACATTGTTATCAGTTGGAAAAGAAGAATATCTTAGATATTTAAAAAAACTAAATCTTTCTTATGACAATGCTAAAGATAAAATAATTTTAATTAATAATTCAATTTCTGAAAGCGAAGAAACTAATTATAAAAAAATTGAATATGACTTAATAGACATTAAGAATGGTGAAACTTTAAATGGTAAAATTGGTATTAAAAACTATTCTATTGAAGTAGCAAAAGTAACTAATCAAAGACCATTAGGTTATGAAAATTATTATGGTGGTGGTCTTGGTATTATATCTGATGAATTTATTGAAAGTCTGGATAAAAATGATAGTATTCAAATGTTTATAGAAAGCAATGATGCTGATAAATTACAAGATGATATTGATAAAATAATAAAAAAATCTCCAAATTCAGATTACTCAGTCACAAATGTTGATGCCAATGTAAAATCAGCTCAATCCCTATATACTGTAATTGCTATATTCCTATATGGATTTATTATAGTCATAGCTTTAATAGGCGTAACTAATATATTTAATACTATAACTACAAGTATTTCATTAAGAAGAAGAGAATTTGCCACCTTAAAAAGTGTTGGAATGACATCTAAAGAATTTAATAGAATGATCTTCCTAGAAAGTTTCTTCTACTGTACTAAATCTTTAATAATAGGTATCCCTATCGGAATAGGACTATCATATTTATTCTATATAGCTTTAACCAACCAAATCGGAATTAAGTACACATTACCATATAAGAGTATTATTATAAGCATAATAATAGTATTTATCTTAATATTTACTTTAATGAAATATTCCGTCAATAAATTAAAAAACAATAATATTATCGAAACAATTAGAAAAGAAAATATATAAGAGGGAGCAATCCCTCCTTTGTCATGTTATAATAAAAAAAGGAGTGAACCATGGATATATTATTAATAGAAGACAATCAAACCATAACTAAAGGTTTAACTTACACATTTAGTAACACCAATTATAATTTAGTATCTGCTTCTAGTATTGAAGAAGCTAAACAAATATTAACAACTAAAATCCCTAAATTAATCTTATTAGATGTAACTTTACCTGATGGAAATGGTTTTGATTTATATGAAGAAAAAATCAAAATATTAAATATTCCCACTATTTTTCTTACTGCTAAAGATACAGAAGATGATATAGTAAAAGGCTTAGAATTAGGTGCAGTAGATTATATAACTAAACCATTTAGCACCAGAGAACTTCTAGCTAGAATTAATCGCATCTTATCATCTAAACAATCAACGATTAAAGTAAAAAATATTACTTTTAATTTTGATAAAATGGAAGTATTTAAAAATGATGAAATAATAAATTTAACAAGTTTAGAAACTAAAATATTATATTTATTATTTACCAATATCAATAAAGTAGTAAAAAGAGAATATTTAATTGAATATATTTGGAATCTAACTGGTAATGATATAAATGATAATACAATTACAGTTTATTTAAAAAGAATTAGAGAAAAATTAGGAATAGATATTATTAAAACTGTTAAAGGAATAGGGTATCGAATAGATGAAGAATAAAGAAACAATATACATATTATTAATAGTCATAATTATATATTTAGCAGTAACTAATATTAACTATTATAATCAAATAAACATTTATAAACAAAATGAAAATATCTTTATTAATAATGTGTTAACAACTCTTAAAGATAAGTATCCCAATATAACCAAAACCGAAATAATAGAAATCTTAAATTCTAAAAATTCTCCAAATACTTTAAAAGAATACAATATTATAAAAGAAGATTTTGCTCTTTTAACCAGTCAAAATAATAATACTAAAAATATAATTATTAATAATGCCATAGTTTTAATATTTATAATTATAATTATTTTAGTAATGCTCTATAATAATCACTTAAATAAAATAAAAATTAAAAATATAACCAAACAATTAGAAAAAATAAATCAAAAGAATTATCAAATAATTTTAAAAGATGGTAGAGAAGATGAATTATCAATTCTAGAAAGTCAAGTTTATAAAACTGGTATTATCTTAAAAGAAGCTGCTGAAAATTCTTTAAAAGATAAAGAAAATATCAAAGAAGCCATTGAAAATATTTCTCATCAATTAAAAACGCCTTTAACATCTATAACCATAATGTTAGATAATATTATTGACAATCCTAATATGGATTTAAAAACAAGAAATGAATTTCTAACCGACATTAATAGAGAAATAACTAATATAAACTTTCTAATCCAAAATTTACTAAAATTATCTAGATTTGATGTCAACGCTATAACTTATAACAACGATTATTATAATGTTGATAAAATAATATTTGAATCCATTAATAAATTAAATCCATTATGTGATTTAAAAAATATTAAAATTGAATATCATAAACAAAACTTTAATATCTATTGTGATTTTAATTGGCAAATAGAAGCCATAACAAATATTTTAAAAAATGCTATTGAACATTCAGAAACTTCTAGTAAAGTTATCATTGAAACTAGTGATAATAAAGTTTATAGTCAAATCACAATCAAAGATTTTGGTACGGGAATGTCAGAAGAGGAACAAAAAAATATCTTCAGAAGATTCTATAAAGGATCTAGTTCATTAAATGATAGTTTTGGTATCGGATTATCTTTGGCTAAAACTATAATAAATAAAAACAATGGGACTATAACAGTAGACTCTAAAAAAGGAAAATATACAGAATTTATCATAAAATATTTTAAATAAAAGATATTACCCTAAAGTAATATCTAGAAACATCATAATTATAAATCCAAGTACAAAGTAAAGAGCCATATGCTCTTTTTTTTCATTTGACATAGCTTCAGGAATTAACTCTACTATAATAACATAAAGCATGGCACCAGCAGCAAATGCTAATAATATTGGCATAATAATAGGATACTTCATAACAATTAAAGCACCTAAAACAGCACCAATTGGTTCAACAATAGCAGACAAAGCACCTATAAAAAAAGATTTACATTTTGAATAACCATCTCTATATAAAGGAAAACTAATTGCTGAACCCTCTGGAAAGTTTTGAAGACCTATTCCTATTGCTAGTGACATTGCACTCATTAAAGCATCACCATTACATGCGGAACCAAACGCGATACCTACAGCCATACCCTCGGGAATATTATGAATAGTCATAGATAGAATTAAATTATTTGTTTTATTTTTTTTACCACATCTCATTTGTAACTTATCACATAAGAATAACACAATGCAACCTAAAACAATTCCTAAAGAACAAATAATACCAGGAGATATCATAATTTCATTTGCCTTATCAATCGAAGGATTAATTAATGAAAAAAAAGAGGAGGCAAGCATAATGCCAGCAGATATACTTAATAATTTATCCATAAAAGATTTATTTATACTTTTACACATAAATATTAAAGCAGACCCCATAGCCGTTAAACTAAAAGTTATAATTCCAGCTATTAAGGATTGTAAAATTGGATTTAATTCATAAAAAAAACTTATCATACTATATAATATGATAAGTTAAAATTTATGTTAATAATCCTTAACTTCCATAATTACCGGTAATATAATTGGTCTTCTACCAGTAAGATCATTTATAAATGGACTTAACTCTAAAATAATTTGATTCTTTAAATCAATATAATTATAACCAGTCTTTAAAGACTTAGAAACTATATCAGATACCTTTTCTTCAATTTTATTAATAAGTTCAGCATTCTCATTAACCAAAACAAATCCTCTTGTTGTAATATTAGGTTTAATTAATAATTCTCTTGTATTAGGATTAATATTAATAATTGTAACTAATATTCCATCATGACTCATTAATTGACGATCTTTGATAACAATTGAACCAATATCACCAATTCTTGAACCATCAACATAAACATCACCAGAATGGACTCTTTTACCAATTCTAGCTCCATCTTTAGTTAATTCAACAGTATCACCATTTTTACAAATAAAGATATTTTCTTTAGGAATATCACAATCAACTGCTAAGTCAGCATGAGTTTTAAGCATTCTATATTCACCATGAACAGGCATAAAATATTCAGGTTTAATAATTCTAAGCATCCATTTTAATTCTTCTTGTTTAGCATGACCAGAAGTATGAATATCAGATAATTGTGAATTAGTATAAACTTTAACACCCTTTAAATATAACTTATTAATAATTCTATTTATAGATGCCTTATTACCAGGAATAGGACTAGAAGAAAATACAACAATATCATCAGGTAATAAAGTAATTTGTTTATGAGTACCATTTGCAATTCTAGATAAAGCAGCTAAAGGTTCACCTTGAGAACCAGTACATAAAATACAAATTTCATTTTTCTTTAAATCTTTAGCTTCATTAGGTTCAATAAAGATAGTTTTATCAGTAATTAAATTATTTTTAATTGCTATTTCTTTAGCATTTTCCATTGAACGACCAAAAGTAACTATCTTACGATTATTCTTACGACAAGTTTCTACTATATGCTTAATTCTATAAATATTAGAAGCAAATGTTGCAATAATAATTCTTGAAGTATGTCTTGCAAATACATCAGATAAAGCTTCATCAACTAAACTTTCACTATTAGAGTAACCTGGAGAACAAGCATTGGTACTATCACTTAAAAGTAATTTAACTCCATTTTGACCTAAAGCTGCCATCTTATGAATTTCTGCCATTGGTCCAATTGGTGTTAAGTCAAATTTAAAATCTCCAGTTTCAAATATAGTTCCATTTGGAGTTTTAATTACAATTGCATAACTACCTGGAATAGAGTGAGTAGTTCCAACAAAAGATACTTCAAAATATTTATATTTGAAATGACTATCTTTATCAAATTCTACTAAATTATTATATCCAATATTTCTATCTACAAATTTCTTTTGAATTAAATCACAAGCAATTTTGGAAGCATAAATAACTGGAATATTAATATTTTGCAATAAAAATGTAATACCGCCAATATGATCCTCATGACCATGGGTAATAAATAATGCTTTAATCTTATCTTGATGTTGTTTTAAATAGGTAACATCTTGAATAACATAATCTATACCTAATAATTCATCTTCAGGAAACATAACTCCTGCATCAATAATAATAATTTCATCTTTATGTTCAATAACATACATGTTTTTACCGACTTCACCAAGTCCACCTAACGCAAAAACACTAGTAACATCTTCACTTTTCATTTAAATTCCTCCTTAAAAAATAATTAAATTAAAGTTCTTTTGGCTAACTAATTATAATATATTTTAACAAAAATTTCAAGTTCAATATTTTTTCATAAAAAAACTAATTTCCAAATTCTTAAATTACCATAAAATCAAAGATTTCCACAAATATTTTCCATTTTTCCACAAAAATCAAAAGATAAAAGGAAATACTTAATTAAATTACAACAAAACAAATAGGAGGAAAAATGAGAAAATATTTAATACTTCTTTTAATACTAATTCCTATTAAAACCAAAGCAGAAATATTTTTAACGGATTACTATTTAAAAGAACAAAACATTAAAGAATATAAAGAGGAAACTGAGTATTTAAAAAGAATTGAAACTATAAAATATAATAACTATTATATGGATAAAGTTGATTTGGGATATCATAAATTGAAAGAAAATGATAATAATTATGATTTAAATGATTACATTGAAAAAACCAATTATATTATTAATGAAAGTAATGATCATACCACTAATATTATTAAAAATTACAATAAAGTAAGATTTATACGTTTTAATAATTTTAATCCCAGTTTTTTAGAGTCTTTTAAGATGTTCTATGACAATGAAGAAATAAATTATTCTTATATGCGAAGTATAGACTTTACTTTAAAAGATATTTTATCTTCATCATCTTTAGGAGTAATTGATTTAAATAATATCTATGATATTGAATTATTAACCATGAATTTAACATTTAAACAAAACATTAATGATAAGATTTCTTTTGATTTAGGAATCTATGATGGTAACAATTATGCATGGAATATAGAGCCTGAAATATATAACTTTAATATAAATTATTCTCCTAACATAGAAATTAACTTTTTAAATCAAAGTAAATATCAAGAACTTGTTAATAATTTGCAAAAAGAAAATAACATTGATAATATATCTTATACTATTATATATGAAAAATTATATCGTTTATATGAACCAGTAAAAGTTTATTTAAATACATATACAGAAAAACCTTTAGAAAATTGTATTCATGATTTAAATGATTATCAAAAAAGATATAGTTATTATGAAAGATATTATATTGAAATAAATGATGAAATTCATGATAAAGAAGATTTAAATCTTAAAACTAATATTCCATTAGATGAAATAGATGTTACTTATAAAGATGATTTAATAACTCTAAAATATAAACATGATACTTTTTATAAAAAAATAACTCCTAAAAAAGTTAACAAAATAAATAACGTCGTATCTAAAAAAGATACTACAAATAGTGTCATATTTGAAAAAAATACTACTAAAAGAACTACTACCAAAGCAACTAAAAAGACAATTATTTCACCCACAACAAACGCAAAGATAATAACAACCATTGAAAACAAAACTAAATCAGTGATTAATCAAAAATCAAATTATTCAATATTATATTTATTAATTCTTCCTATTTTAGTCATAGTTTACATATTTATACGCAAAAATAAAATCTAGTTTTGTCGAACCTGTTTAAATTTAGTACTAATCTACTTATATTAAGAATGAAGGGAGAGATAATGTTAAAGATTAATTTAGAATTTCGTAAGGGTATTTTATTTATTAGGTTAAAAGGTAACTTAAATCAAATAACTTATCAAAGCATGAAAGATTATCTTATTCCAATCATAAAAGATAATGGAATAAAGTATATTGTATTTAATTTAGCATATTTAACTTCAATAGATGGATATGGTAAAGAAAGTATCAAAGAAGTAATCTTTTATGCTAAACAAAATCAAGGAACTGGGTTAATTTGTAATAGTAAAGTATCTTTCAATAAACCCTACACAATGATTGAAAATGAATTAAAAGCTTTAAAATATATAACAATTTAGGTGATAAGAAATGGACGAAACTGAGCTGATTGAAAAATATGAAGCATTAATATTCAAAATAGCTAAAAAATTTTATAATGTAGAATTATCTGATTTATATCAAGCAGGATGTATTGGTTTAATTAAAGCTTATCGTAAATATGAAGCTGATAAAGGTAGTAATTTTGTAAATTATGCTTATATGCACATCTTTGGAGAAATGCATGAATTAGCAAATAAAAGTAGAGATATTCAATTAAATAAAGCATACTTAAAAGCATATAAAACAATTAAAACTTCTCAGTCTAAATTATATGAAATGCTAGGTCGTAAACCAAGCTTAACCGAAATAAGCTTAGATACCAATATTCCTGAAGATATGATTTCTGAAGTTTTAATATTAACAAGTCAAATGTTAAGTATTGAAGAAGAATTTCAAACATTAAATGGCGATACTGTCGCCATAAAAGATTGCATCGGTCAAGTAGAAAACATAGATAGTCAAATATTAATAGATGATTCATTACATAATCTTGAACCATTAGAACAAGACGTCATTAAAATAAGATATTTTAATGACTTGACTCAAACCGAAACCGCAAAAGTATTAGGAATCAGTCAAGTTAAAGTATCAAGGTTAGAATCTAAAGGAAAGCAGAAAATAAAAGAGTATATTGCTGCTTAAAATGCCTATACTAAAACTAGTGATATAATGAAAAATAAAAAAGCATATTTAAAGTTAGTAAATAAACTAACACCTAAACCAAACAAAAAACAAGATTATTCCCGTGCATTTTTAATGGGTGGAACAATCGGTTTTCTTGGAGAGGGAATTAAAATTATTTTAATGACTTATTGCAATTTAACCAAAGATATGGCTACAAATTATGTTTTACTAATCACAATTTTTATAGCCTGCTTATTAACTGGATTAGGATTTTTTGATAATTTAGTTTCTAAATATAAATCTGGAATTATCGTTCCTATAACTGGTTTTGCACATTCGATAATGGCAAGCATACTAGATTATAAACATGATGGCATGATAACAGGAATTGGTTCAAATTATTTTAAGTTAGCAGGAAGTGTATTAGCATATGGCATAATAAGTGCTTTCTTAATGGCTTTAGTAAAGGTGATATTTAATGTTTGATTTTAAAAATGTTTATATAAACAATTGGTTTAGTATTGTTGGACCTCTTGAGGCAAAATCTAACAATTTAAAAAATATAGACTTAACCATGAATGATTATTATTATGGCGAAAAAACAATAGAAAAGGCTGAAATAAAAATGCAAGACATAATAATAAACTATTTATGCAAAATATCTAAACCTGAAATAGTATTAGGTAGTGATTTAATAAATCAATTATCAACAACGAATATGGCCTTAAGGAATAAAAAATTACCATACTTAGGAATTTATTCGGCCTGTGCATCAAGTATAGGTGCTCTTATAACCCTAGGAACATTTATAGATTCAAAAAAAATTAAAGAAGGCCTATTTATTACAAGTTCTCATAACTTAACAGCTGAAAAGCAATTTAGGTTCCCCATTGAGTATGGGGCTCCTAAACCAGAAAGAAGTACTTTTACAACCACTGGTAGTATTGGTCTAGTAGTTAGCAAAAAAGAGTCTAACATCAAATTGGTTAATGGAACAATAGGTAATGTTATAGATTCAGAAATAGTTGATGTCTATAATATGGGTGCAGTAATGGCCCCTAGTGCCGTAGATACCTTTTTAAGACATCTAGAATTAACTAATACTACACCATCTGACTATGATTTAATCTTAACAGGAGACTTAGGAAAAGTAGGAGCAGACATTTTTGTTGAACTTTTAAAAGAAAAAAATATTAAATTAAAAAATTATAAAGATGCTGGAACTATAATGTGCAAAAATAAAGAATATTCAGGAGCAAGTGGACCTACCGTCTTACCATTAGTATTATTTAATAACATAATCTACAATAAAAAATATAAAAAGATATTATTATTAGCAACAGGTTCGCTTCATTCAAGCATTATAGTTAACCAACATAATACTTTACCATCAATAACTCATGCATTAACAATCGAGGTGAAAAAGTGACATTATTATATTCCTTCTTATTTTGTGGATTTATTTGTCTACTGGGACAAATCATCTTAGATAATACAAAATTAACTCCTGGACATCTAACAAGTATATTTGTAGTAATTGGTTCAATCCTCGGTGCCTTCAGTATATATGATAAAATAGTTAAAAAAGTGGGGATGGGAGCAACGTTACCAATAACATCATTTGGTAATACCTTAGTAAAAAATTCATATATAGGCTACTTAAAAGAGGGTATCATAGGACTATTTACAGGAATGCTCCAAGGAGTTTCATTAGGTATAGTATCAGCAATAGTATTCTCCTTCATAATAATGATATTTACCAAATTAAAAGATTAAAAAAGATGCTAACGAAGCATCTTTTTTAATACCTTACCAACAATATATATAACTAGAATACTAAGCAAGATATATGTAAAATATTTAAGTATAAATACTGTTGTTTTATAACTACTTATTAAGTATTTAGCAGATACAAATACAACAATACCATATATTCCAAATAACACCTTATAATTAAAATCTTCTTTAATATTAATACTTGCAATTGAAGTCATATTATAAATAGCAATAATCCAAATCATAAATAAAATATTTTCAATATTTTCAATCGATTTAAGCAAAGAAATCTTTTTAAATACCATATACTCTGGATATCTATATATATTAGCAATATCTACACCTAAATTACCCAAAGTACAAATAATAATTATATATATAGTAACGCTTGATAATAAATAATTTTTATAACTTAAATGATTTTTCATTTTTGGTAATAAAATTAAAGGAGTAGTACTTAAAAGTGCCATATCTATTCCAGATAAAAGAATTTTACTAAAACTATTCGTTTTAACTGGTAGAAAATAATCAAAATTAATTGAAGGCATCAAAACAAAAGCAGCAGTTAAAAAGAGTAGAATAAATATAATAATTAAAATGCTTGATGTTTTAAACAACGCCTCTTTACCTTTATAAACGGTATATATTAAAAGAGCATAGCCAGGAATCATAATTATAAAATTTGGTGTTTTTGATAAATAAATAGAACCGACCAGCTTATTAAATATTAATGTACCTAATAAAATAAAAGCAGAATTAATAATCAAAGAACAATATTTATTATTCTTTTCCGGTAACTTTTTAAATAAGAATATAATTAATAAACCTAAAGCCGTTCCAATTAACATTGAAATCCAAATATCAGATCCAATATCTCTGATCATTTTTGAAATACCAACACCCATGAAGAGAGGAAAAGCTAATAAATACATCAAACTCTGGTATTCTAAATTAGTTATTTTTTTCATGAACATCTCCAATCGATTCAAATATTAAACCCTTACGATCCAACGTAACATTTACATCAATAACATAATCCAAGTTTTTAATACTTTCTTTTTTCTTCTTAGTTTTATTATAAATAATCTTTTTAAAACCTAATATATCCGAATCCTTTTCTTTTATTAATTTAACAAACTTGTCACATTCATCTTTAATATTTAATTCAATTATTTTAATTAAATTCTTAATATCATCTTCATTTTTTAAATCAATACTTTCAATTTCATCTAGACTTACATTAATATCCATTTTAATAATAATTTTATTATTTTTATAATCAAATTTTATCTTATTACTAACTGCTTTAAAAACAACTTGATGATTTTTATATTCATTATTAAACAGATATAATGCGTTAGTTTTATTTAATAGATTATACATCTTAGCATTATAAAAATTTATCCTATCAACAATTTTATTTTCATTAAATATCACTGCCTCATTAATAACATAAGCATTGTTTTTAACTTGTCCATAAGGTAAAATTAAATCTCTCATATTACTTAAATATTGTTCTAAAAAGTCGTAATATCTAATATCAATAATATTATTAAATTCACTTTCGATCATCTGTTTAATATACTGTCCAACAATTTTATTTTTTTCTTTAATGTTTGAAATCGTATCATCTATATTATCATCGACTAACGTTTTAAAATTAACTCCAACATTATTTTCTCTTGTTAAATAATCAATAATACTATCTAGTTTATTATTCGCCGCATCTTGACTTAATACCAAAATTTCTAAATCTACAAAATACAGTATTTTATTCATTCCAAAAGACGTATCTTGAATTGCTGAGTCTAATGATTTACCTTTACCCGTATATATTAAAGATTTATTATCTTCATTTTTTATATTTTCTCTAATTTCTAAAGTAACAATATAATCATCATTTTTATAATCAACAGCAATCATCGTTACAACAGCAAGTTCATCAAGTTCAACATAGTTATAACAACCACTAAGTAATAAACAACATAATATAATAAAAATTTTTTTCATATTTATCTTTGCTTTCTAATATTATCAGTTAAATATTTACTTCTTTTATTATCATTTTTCTTTTTAACTTTTATTAATGTATCTTTTAAATATGCAAAATCAAAAGGAGCTACAGGAAAGGTATAATCCAAATTAAATGAATTATATGAACATAAATCTACAATTAAAAATATAAAGCCAATTGCTACACCAAATAATCCCCAAAAAGAAGCAATAGTCAAACAAATAAAACGCCAAATTCTAATTGCTCCACTTAACTCAACATTACTAAATATCATACTCGATATAAATGTTAAAGATATTATAATAATAGTTATAGGACTAACAATATTAGCAGAAACTGCAGCATCGCCTAAAATTAAAGCTCCTAATATTGAAATAGATGAACTGTAATTGTTGGGAAACCTAATATCACTTTCTCTTAACATCTCACAAATAAATAGCATAAAAAACGCCTCAATAGCTGCTGGAAAAGGAACACCTTGTTTTTGAGTAATAAACGATGTCAGCAAATTAGAAGGTATCGTCTCTTGATTATAATTAACAACAGCTACATAAATAGCTGGAGTAAGAATAGTTATAAAAAAACAAATAAGTCTTAAAAATTTCAAAATATTCGCATTATAACTAACCAAATAAGAATCAGATATTGGATTAATAAAATCAGCCAAAACAGCAGGTAAAATAATTGCAAAAGGAGAAGTATCCATCACCACCACAATTTTACCTTCAAGTAAGGCATTAACAATTACATCAGGTCTTTCAGTTAACTTAACAGAAGGGAAAAAACTTTTATCTTCTTTAATCAAATAATGTTTTAATTCACCCGAATCAATAATTGAATCTACATCGATGTCTTTAAGAATACTATCAACTTTATCAACTAATTCTTTTCTTGCAATATTATCAATATACAAAAGACCAGTACTAGATTTAGAAAACCTTCCTAATTTATATTCAATAGTTTTTAAATGTTTCGATTTAATTCTTCTTTTAATTAAACCTACATTTTTTTGATAATTTTCTACTAAGCTATCTTTAGCACCATATAAATCTTGTTCAATCTCCGGAAAAGAAATTGAACGATCTAAATCAGCTCTAGTTTCTAAAGCATAAATTTTATTTAAATATATTAAAATCGTAAAACCACTATAAATATAAGTTTCAATTTCATCTTCACTAATAACTTTAATATTTGGAGCAGCTAATATATTTTTTAAACTCTTCTTATGAACTGGATTTGTAATATTATCTAAAATAAAAGTATTGACTCTATCACTACTACAAACAGTTTCTATATAAAAAAGATAAACATAAGAAAAATTATATTTAATTTTTCTAGTTATTAAATCAGGAGTTTCTTTATAATCATTTATTATTTTATTAATAATCTTCATATAATCACATATATATTATGCTCAATATTTATTATTTTATTTAACTTTGTTATAATTAACTAAACAAGGAAGTGACATAATGGCTGAACTATACAAAAACAAATCATTAGATATAAATCAACAAATGTTTACTGATTATTTTAACTTAAATGCAATATATAACTATGAAAAAATAATTATAATCAATGATGAAGAACTAGAAAAAGTATTAAATCAAGAAAAAATTTTAAAACCATTAATAATAGATGAAAAATATCCTATATATTCATTACTTAATTATCTAAATAATTCAGTATCTATATATTTACAAAAAAACTATGATATTTTAAATCAAAAAGAATTAAAAGAATCAATTAAAAATTATTCCAAAACAATCATAGTAAATAAAACTCTTATAACTTATTTAATAGAATTAAATCTTATAAATCAAAATTATAATATTAATAAAAATGAATATTTAATCATTGAAAGATATCAAAATATAATTAAAAAGACTATAAAATAAGCATAAAATACCAAAGAAATCATAAAATAACTTGACAACAAAGAATAAAATGTTATAATACTAGTGTTTAAAAAAGGAAAGCGATGTATCCACATCCACCTGACTAGCAAATAAGCAAGTAGGTAAAAAGCCATGGAGTGAATTGGTTTTAATATGGGTGGATACTGTGTGTATTCACTTTTTTGATATATGGAGGTGTGTTTGTATAGCAAACGTCAAAAAAGATGACTTACTTATTAATGGACAAATTAAAGTAAGTGAACTAATGGTAATTGGCCCAAATGGGGAACAAATGGGAACTAAAAAATTAGCAGATGCTTTAACATTAGCAAATTATGCTGGTTTAGACCTAGTCTTAATGAGTGGAAATAGCGATAGAGCAGTAGGTAAAATTATGGACTACAATAAATATCGTTATGAAAAACAAAAAAGGCAAAAAGAAGCTCTAAAAAATCAAAGAGCTAATAATAAAGATATGAAAGAATATCAATTATCAGTTACCATTGATGTAGGTGATTTCAATACTCGTAAAAAGAATGCTGAAAGTTATTTACAAAAAGGTCATAAAATTAAAGCAACTATTAGATTTAAAGGCCGTCAAATGGCTCATACAGATTTAGGAAAAGAAGTATTAGAAAGATTCGCATCTGAACTATCTGAAAGTAGTGTAATTGAAACAAAACCAAAACTTGAAGGTAGAACAATGACAATGATACTAGCACCCAAAAAATAAGGAAAGAAGGATTTATTATGCCAAAACAAAAAACACATAAAGCAAGTTCAAAAGTTTTAAAGAAAAAGAAAAATGGTACTTTAGTTTATAAAAAATCTGGTGGCAACCATAAAACTGCTAAAGATTCAAGTAAACAAGTAAGACAAAGAAGAAACAAAGGATTATTAGCGAAAGGAGAAGCTAGCAGATTAAAATCTGTTATCTAGGTGGTATAAATGACAAGAGTTAAAGGTGGAGTAGTAGCTAAAAACAGAAGAAGAAAAGTTTTAAAAGCTGCTAAAGGATACTTTGGAAGTAAACATAGATTATATAAAACAGCACAAGAACAAACATTCCACAGTGGTGCATATGCATTTAGAGATCGTAAACAAAATAAACGTAATTTCAGAAAATTATGGATTACAAGAATCAATGCAGCATGCCGTGAAAATAATATTTCATATTCAAAATTTATTAATGGATTAAGCAAAGCTAACATCGAAATCAATAGAAAAATGCTTTCAGAAGTAGCTATCGATAATCCAAAATATTTTACAGAATTAGTTAATATTGCTAACGATGCATTAGCTGGTAAAAAAATTAAAGCTGCAGAAGTAAAAGCTGAAACTAAAAAAGAAGAAAAAGTTGAAGTAAAAGAAGAAAAGAAAGCAGCTCCTAAAAAAGAAACAGCTAAAAAAACAACAACAAAGAAAACTACAACAAAAAAAGAAAACTAAGAACAAGCTAAAATAAAAAACTGATAGTACCAAAAACTATCAGTTTTTTTCATCCATAATTTGTGTATAAACTTCTTGAATATCTTTAAGTGGTTGTTTTTCCTTATATGTAGGAATAACATGTAAATGATAATGTTTAATAACTTGATTAATTCCATAATTATTAACTAAAACTAAACCATCAGGATTTAATGCTTTATATAATTTTTTCTTAATATCTTTTGCAACATCATAAATATGAATTAAAGTATCATTATCAATTTCCTCAAAATCATTAATATGTTTTTTAGGCAAAATCAAGACATGTCCATTCGCATTTGGATTAACATCCATAATAACCTTAACAATATTGTCTTCATAAATAGTTTTAGAAGGAATCTCACCTTCAATAATTTTACAAAATAAACAATCCATTCTCTTCACCATTATAAATATATCATAATTTTTAGAAATATAGAAATATTTGTTATAATAAACACATAGGAGAAATTATGGAAATCAAAGGATATAAAGTATTTATTGGTAATAAAGAACATTTTCAAAATAATGCCGGAATGACATGCAAAGAAGGGCAGATCTTAGAAACTCAAAAACAAATAAGTCCTAAAAAACATGGTTATCACTTTGCTAAAAGATTAGAAGATACACTAAGATTTGGTGAAGCAATAAATGAAAACGTAGTCATATGTGAAGTTACATCCCTAGGTGATGTTATCGAATATGAAGACGATTATTATGGATATTTTGACTTATATGTAACATCCAAACTAAGAATAGATAAAATACTAAGCCGAAAAGAAATAATTGAATATGCAGATTCTTTAAAAGACTCTCGATTATATAGATTTATTCAAACAATGAAATTAACCGATGAAGAAGCAGAATACTTTAAAGGGAGAAGTTTTACCATTGATAATTACATAGATTACTATCATTATAACATTGAAGATGCTTTTAATAGACCACATCCAACTAACTATATACCAAAAAATCAAAAAAAATAATGTACTTTTTATAGGCTAATGCATACATTAAATTAGAGGAGTGATAAAGATGGCTAATCTAAAAGAAATTGTTACAAAAGCCGTAATAGGTAAAACAAAGAAAACAAGCAAAGAAACATATGAAGTTGTTTTAGAAGATAATATAAGTAATGTATTAGGATGTTGGATAATAAATCATAATTTTCAAGGACACAATAAGAATGGAAAAGTTAGTGTAACTGGAAGCTACGATGTTAATATTTGGTATTCATATGATAACAACACCAAAACAAATGTGTTAGCACGAAACTTTACTTATGAAGATATCGTAAACGTCAATTTAAAACAAAACGTAACTTTAACAGATGATAATGAAATCATTGTAAGAACCCTAAGCGCACCTTCAGTATCAGATGTTAAAACCGAAAACAACACTATTAAATTAACAGTTGATAAAGAATTAGGTGTTGAAATAGTAGGAGATACAAAAGTAAGAATAAACGTTGTTGATGATTTTGATGATTATGATGAAGAAATCGATGACAATATGGAAATAAATGAAGATTATTTAAATGGTGTCAACTAAAAAAGGTTGACACTTATTTTCTAATATGATAATATATTCTTATTGAAAAAGGAGGCATTAATATGGCAGTTAAATTAAGATTAAAAAGAATGGGTTCTAAACAAAGACCATTCTATCGTATTGTAGCAGCTGACTCTAGAAGTCCTAGAGATGGTAGATTTATTGAAACAGTTGGAACTTACCAACCAATCTATAAAGAAAACAACATTACAGTAGACGAAGAAAAAGTATTAAAATGGTTAAACAATGGTGCACAACCAACTGATACTGTTAAAAATATTTTATCTAAATCTGGAGTTTGGGCTAAATATAAAGCTCCAAAAGTTACTGAAACTAAAAAATCTACTAAAAAAGAGGCTTAATAATGCATAAAGAATTAATTGAGTTTACAGAAACATTAGTAAAAGGTTTAGTAAAAGAACCAGATATGGTAAGCATTCAAGAATTTAGTTCAGATGATGAAACAATCATATTAGAAATTATAGTTCATGAAAGTGATATGGGTGCCATAATAGGTAGAGGTGGTAAAATGGCAAGTGCTATTAGAACCATGATTCAAGCCTATGCATATACTCATAAATTAAATAAAATAAAAATAAATATCGATTCATTTTAATCGATATTTATTTTTTTATTGGCTTATTATTAAGTTCAAAATCTAAAGTATTAAGACCAGTTAACATATCATAAATTTTTGCTGCAGTTAATTCATATCTTTGATTTAAATACTTATCACTAATCTTACGATCAATCACAATATCTTTTTTCAAAGATTTTAAATACTTTTGCCCATTCCCATTAAAACCTAAAACCTTAACATATTGAACATACATATTGCTTCTATCAACTTTTGTTAAACCAATCAAAATATGAATAAGCATTCTCTTAATTCTATTATAAGTATATCTTTTAGATTTAATCTTTTCGATTAATTCATCCATTGTTTGAACGTTGTTAATTTCTTTAATTAATTTATTTTCAATTCCTTCATCAACAGTTAAATAAGAACTTAAATTATGATCAGTTAAAATCTTAATCTTTAATAAAGCAAATAACAAATCTTCATCTATATTTACAATTTTATCTCCATAACTAGTGTACTTCTTTATAGAAACCTTGTTTTTAATTTTCTCTCTAATATTAGAAGCACTAACAATTTCAGCATCACTATTAATATCATGAAAATCATTAGTTCTTTGGATACAAACAGGTTCAATCTTTAACTTATTTTTAATAATAGACTTAATATAACTAACACCCAGTAAATCATTAGGAGAATCAATATTAGAACCAATTGCTTTATTTAAAGCAGTAGGATAATTAACACCTTCTTTTAAATATTGTTTAATTTTTACTCCGAAATTAGAATCTAATTGTTTTAGAGCAACATCCCTTAAAAGATTAATATCATTACATTCTGATCCAAACACTAATTTAGTAACTCCCAAATGCTTTAAAATAATAGTACCAGCCTCTGCAAAAATATCAGCTGATTCAGAACCAAAAACAAAGGGAAGCTCACAAACAATATCAACATTATTTTCTAAAGCAATTTTAACCTTATCTTCCTTAGTTAAAACACTTATATCCCCACGCTGTAAAAAATAACCATTTAAAACCAAAATCAATAAAGAATCAGGAAATAATTCTTTAACTTTATTAATATGATATAAATGTCCATTATGAAAAGGATTATATTCACAAATAATACCTACAACTTCCATAAACACCTCGTGGATATTATAGCAAATTTTCTCATAACATGATATAATTTTTTAAGGTGATAATAATGGCAAGATTAAACGTTTATTTTTCTCATTCAACTAAATTTGACTATAAAAATATTTTATATAAAAAAATATTATCAAGTCCAGTATGTTTAGCGCAAAATTTAATTTTACCTATGAGTGAAGAAAATAAATCTAAATATATAAAAGATTTAATAAATGAAGCGGATATAATTATAGTTAATTTATCCAACCCTAATTTCTGGCACAAATTAGAATTAAAATGGATTTTAAAAGCAAATAAACCAACACTCTATGTATCAGACGATAATATCCTGCCTAAAACCTATAAAAAACTAGTACCAAATTTTACTTTAACTGATGATAATAACACATATATAAGTGTAATTGAAAATTTCATTAAACAAAATTTAGAACTAAAAGAAGCAAAAGATAAACCGCAAGTTTTAGGTGAAATATAATCAGTAATTATAATGAATTACAAGCATTTTTACTTTACAAAAAAACAATATAAGTGTATAATATATTTACAGATTTAAGTGGGCAGAATATTCCCACTTTTATTATTGTATAGGAGGTATATGCAAAAGACTTTGGATGAAATTAGAGACCTTATTGAAGGCCCTATGAAAGAAATGGATATTTCAATCTGTAGTATTGATTATGTTATTGAAAACAATTATCCCTTTTTAAAGATTGTTCTTGATAAAGTAAATGGTATTGATTTAGATACTATTGTTGAAGCTACAAATGTAATTAATCCAATTCTTGACAAACATGACTTAATAAAAGAAGAATATATACTTGATATATCAAGTAAAGAAAGAGGATAATTATGGACGGAAAAGAATTTATAAAAGCCTTAAAAAACATTACAGCTGAAAAGGGAATCAGTGAAGATGTAGTATTTGAAGGCATGGAACAAGCATTAATAACTGCGTATAAAAAGAATTTTAATTCAAAAACTAATGTAAGAGTTGATATCAATAGAGAAACTGGAGAAATTAAAGTATATTCATATTTAATTGTTGTAGACGATTATATTGAAGGCGAAGAAATTGTTGATGAAGAAGGAAACATCACATATACAGAACCAGAAATCAACGAAGACGCTCAAATTCTTTTAGAAGATGCTCAAAAAATAGTACCGGGAATTAAAGTAGGAGAAACAATCGAAGAAGAAGTAACTCCTCATGATTTCGGTAGAGTAGCTGCATCAACTGCTAAACAAGTATTAACTCAAAAAATTAGAGAAGCAGAAAGAAATAGTATAATTGAAGAATTTGCTGGTAAACAAGATGAAATAATGGTTGGCTTATTAGCAATGGAAGACAATAAAAACTATTATGTTGATTTAGGTAGAACCAGAGGAATCTTACCTAAAACAGAAATGATCCCAGGAGAAGAAGTTAAAATGGGTTCATCAATTAAAGTATATTTACAAAAAATTGAATCAACACCAAAAGGACCACTTATTTTATGTTCAAGAAAAAATAGTGGATTTGTAAAAAGATTATTTGAAATTGAAATTCCTGAATTACAAGACGGAACTTTAGTTCTTTATAACGTAGCTCGTGAACCAGGAGTAAGAAGCAAAGTAGCTGTTTATTCAACTAATCCACAAATCGATCCAATCGGAACATGTATTGGTGAAAAAGGTTCAAGAATCGCCAGCATCTTAGCAGAATTAAATGGTGAAAAAGTTGATTTAATCAAATATGATGAAGATGAAAGTACATTTATTGCTAACGCCTTAAGTCCAGCTCAAAATGTAATTGTAAACATTATTGACAATACAAAGACAAGAGAAGCACTAGCAATTGTAAATGATGAAAACCTATCATTAGCCATTGGTAAAAAAGGAATCAATATTAAATTAGCTAGTAAATTAACAAGATTTAGAATCAATGTTAAAACATTAGAACAAGTAACTAAAGAGGGAAATGAAAACTAGAAAAATACCTATGCGTATGTGCATAGTATCAAAAGAAAAACTACCAAAGCAAGAACTAATTAGAGTAGTATGCTTTGATGGAAAAGTTAATATTGATTTAACTGGAAAACAAAATGGCAAAGGTTGTTATTTAAAAAAAGATGCTGAAATAATTGAAACAGCAAGAAAGAAAAAAATCCTAAATCATATATTTGAAATGGATGTAAACGATGAAATATATGATGAATTATTAAAATTATTATAGAAAGAGGTGACTCTTATGAGTATTAAAGATTATGCAAACGAAATGAATTTTACAATTCAAGAAGTATTAAATCAATGTAAGGAATTAGGTATTAAAGCCAATGATGGAAATTTCATGTTATCAGATGATGACATCATAATGTTAGATAATTCAATGAATTTAATTAGTACTGATAGTGAAGCAAATTTCGATGATATCGATGCTCTAGATGATGCTGTAGATGAAATTTTAGGAGACCAAAAGGACTATACAGTAAAAAAACAAAAATTAAAAAAGAAAAATAATCAAAATAATAAAGATAATAATGATTATTTAAAAAAGAAAAAAGCAATGTATAAAAATAAAACTAAACTAGCTAATAACGTTGCTGATGAAAATATTGTTGTTTATGCAGAAGGAATGACAGTAGGTAAATTAGCTGAAAGTTTAGGAATAAACAATGCTGAAATAATAAAAAAATTAATGAGTTTAGGAACAATGTTAAATTTAAATCAAACAATTGACTTTGAAACAGCTGAAATTCTAACTCTTGATTATGGTAAAACCTTAAAGAAAAGTGAAACTCAAGATATCACTAATTTTGAAGAATATGAAATTGTTGATAATGCTGAAGACTTAGTAGATAGACCCCCAGTAATTACTGTTATGGGACATGTTGACCATGGTAAAACAACTCTTTTAGATTATATTAGAAATTCTAATGTAGCCGAAGGAGAAGCAGGTGGTATCACTCAAGCAATCGGTGCTTATCAAATTACATATAAAGATAAAAAAATCACATTTATCGATACTCCAGGACATGCTGCATTTACGGAAATGCGTGCTAGAGGTGCTAGTGTAACTGATATTGTAATTATCGTAGTAGCAGCTGATGATGGTGTAATGCCTCAAACTAAAGAAGCAATAGATCATGCCTTATCAGCCAATGTTCCTATCGTAGTAGCAGTTAATAAAATGGATAAAGCAGATGCTAGACCAGATAAAATAATGGAAGAAATGGCAGCTTTAAATGTTACTCCAGAAGCATGGGGTGGGGATATTCCATTTGTTAATATTTCTGCTAAAACCGGAATGGGAATTGATGACTTATTAGAAACAGTAGTTACAATTGCTGAAGTAAGAGAACTAAAAGCAAACCCAAATAGATATGCAATCGGTACTGTTATTGAATCAAGAATTGATAAAAATATCGGTGGGGTAGCTAGCTTATTAATTCAAAATGGTACATTAAGATTAGGAGATTATGTAGTAGTAGGAACTACCCATGGTCGTATCAGAACCCTAAGAAATGATAAAGGTGAAAATATCATTAGTGCTGGACCAAGTACTCCAGTTGAAATAACTGGTTTAAATGATAATCCATCAGCTGGTGATAAATTTATGGCTTTCGAAACTGAAAAACAAGCACGTGAAGTAGCTGAAAAAAGATTAATAGCTTCTAAAAACAAATCACAAAGGAAAGAAGTTGTATCTTTCGAAGATTTATTTAACAAAATTAAAAGTGGAGTTAAAGAAATCAATGTAGTCTTAAAATGTGATGTTAGAGGTTCCGAAGAAGCAGTTAAAAACTCCCTAGAAAAAATCGATGTTGAAGGCGTTAAAATTAAAGTTATTAGAAGTGGAATTGGAACTATAACTGAAAGTGATATCGTTTTAGCAAATGCTTCAAATGCTATCGTAATTGGCTTTAATGTTGTTCCATCAGCAATAACTAAAGAAGTTGCAAAACGTTACAACGTAGAAATTAGACTATATCAAATAATCTATAAATTAGTTGAAGAAATGGAAGCAGCCATGAAAGGTATGCTAGATCCAGAATATGAAGAAAAAGTTACTGGCAATGCTGAAGTTAAAAAATTATTTAAATTTAGTAAAGTTGGAACAATCGCTGGTGTAATCGTAACATCAGGACTAATTAAAAATAAATCTCAAGTAAGAATTATCAGAGATGGTGTAATTATTTATGACGGCGTAATATCTTCATTACAAAGAGAAAAAGATACAGTTAAAGAAGTTAAAAATGGTTTTGAATGTGGAATCACAATTGAAAACTTTAATGATATTAAAGAAAAAGATGTATTCGAAACCTATGAAATGGTAGAGGTGAAAAGAGCATGAGTAATATTAAATTAGAACGCATTGCTTCTCAAATAGTTAGAGAATTATCTTCAATATTTTATGAAGAAGTACACAATGAAATTCTAAAAAATGTTACCATCATAGATGCAAGAGTAACTAACGACTTAAGCCTAGCAAAAGTATATTATACCTTCCTAGGAGACTATGACAAAGTTACCATTGCCGCAGAACTTAAAAATGCATCATCATTTTTAAGAACAGAATTAGCAAAAAGAATGGATTTAAGAACCACTCCAGAACTAAGATTCGTCTATGATGAATCAACCGAATATGGAGAACATATTGATGAAATAATTGAAGAAATCCATAATGAAAATAAATAATATGCAAGGGGCAATAATTGTTAATAAAGCCCCTGATATGACCAGTAGAGATGTTATTAATATCTTAAATAAAAAGTTTAATACAAAATCTATTGGTCATACGGGCACGCTTGATCCAATTGCTGAAGGAGTATTAGTATGTTTAATTGGTAAATATACCAAACTAACAGATATTCTTATAAATCATGATAAAGAATATATTGCTTCCTTCAAATTAGGCATCTTAACAGATACCTTAGATATAACAGGTAAAATTTTAAAAGAAGAAAAAATTAACTTAACTAAGGAAGAAATTCAAAAAACAATTCATTCATTTAAAGGAACGTATAATCAAGAAGTGCCAATTTATTCAGCAGTTAAAATAAATGGTAAAAAGTTATATGAATATGCCCGTAATAACGAAGAAATAACCCTTCCTAAAAGAAAAGTTAATATCTATGATATAGAATTATTAAATATAGATAACGATATTATTACCATTAAAACCAAAGTGTCTAAAGGAACCTATATTAGAAGCTTAATCAGAGACATTGGTTTAAAATTAAATACTAATGCAACCATGACAAAATTAATAAGAACTAAATTAGATAAATTTACGATTGAAGAATCCTATACACTAGAAGATATTCAAAATGATAATTATAAATTATTATCTCTAGAAGATTTAATTAATTTAGATACTATTAATATAAATGAAGAAATGTTATTTAAAATAAAAAATGGTCAAATAATTGATTATCAAACAAATAAATATATTTTATATAAGTATAATAATCAAGATATTGCCTTATATAAACCATATCAAAATAATAAAATTAAACCATTTATCATGTTTTAATTGACAAAAATAAACTTTAAGAATATAATGAAATACATAAAGCAATTGATGAAGACGTCAAAATATAAAGGTATTTAGAGAGCTTACATAATGGTGAAAGTAAGTATACTGGTTATTTTGTAGATCACTTCTGATGCGATTATCCGATAAAGGTAATCCGAATAACTCACGTTAAGAGTAAGAGAATGAATACGTTCATAAACTAAGGTGGTACCACGGTAACGCGTCCTTAGACTTATGAACTTTTTTTATTTTAAGGAGGAAAGAAAATGGATTATAAAGAAACACTTTTAATGCCAAAAACAGAATTTCAAATGAAAGGTAACTTACCAGAAAACGAAGAAATTCAAAGAAATAAATGGAACGAAATGAACCTTTATAATAAAATAAAAGAAAAAAATAAAGGAAGAAAACCATTCGTATTACATGATGGTCCCCCATATGCTAATGGATCAATTCATATCGGACATGCTATGAATAAAATTTTAAAAGATTTTGTTAATAGATACGCTATGATGAGTGGAAGAGATATGACTTACATTCCAGGATGGGATACTCATGGACTTCCAATTGAACAAGCAGTAACAAATAGTGGAGTAGACAGAAAATCATTAAGTAAAGCTGAATTCAGAACCATTTGTGAAGAATATGCTAAAAAACAAATTGCTACCCAAATGGAAGGATTTAAAAAATTAAATGTTTTAGCCGATTGGGATAACTATTATGCAACCTTCCAACATGAATTAGAAGCAAAACAAATTGAAGTATTCGCAACAATGGCTAAAAAAGGTCTAATCTTTAAAGGAATGAAACCAGTTTATTGGTCACCATCATCAGAATCAGCCTTAGCTGAAGCAGAAATCGAATATAAAGATAGAACCGATGCATCAATCTTTGTTGCATTCCCAGTTGAAGAAGGAAATGAATACGTTCAAAAAGACGATAACCTAGTTATTTGGACAACAACACCTTGGACCTTACCAGGAAATACTGCCATCGCTGTCGGAGCTGACTTTGACTACGTAAAAGTAGAAGTAGATGGTAAAAACTATGTAGTAGCAAGTATGTTATTAGATAGCCTTAAAAATGACTTTAAATGGGAAAATGTTAAAGTATTAGAAACCTTCTTAGGAAGTAAATTAGAAGGAGTTAAATATCATCATGTATTTATGGATCGTATCAGTCCAGTTGTTCTAGGTGATGAAGTAACATTAGATGCTGGTACTGGTTTAGTACATACCGCTCCAAGTTATGGTGAAGCTGACTTTATCTTAGGTAAAAAATATAACCTAGAAATGGTATTCGGTATCGATGATGATGGTAAATTAAATAAAGAATCTGGAGAATTTGCCGGATTATACTTTGAAGATGCTAATAAAGCCGTAATTACAAAATTAAATGAATTAGGTGTCTTACTATGCGTTAAGAGTATTACACACTCATATCCACATGACTGGAGAACTAAAAAACCAGTAGTATTTAGAGCTACTGCTCAATGGTTCTGTTCAATCGCTCCAATTAAAGATGAAATCTTAAATGAAATTGAAAATAACATTAAATGGCATCCAGAATGGGGTAAAGTAAGATTACACAACATGATTGAAGGCCGTGGTGACTGGTGTATTTCTAGACAAAGAGTTTGGGGAGTCCCACTACCAATTTTCTATAACGAAGATGGTTCACCAATTTTAGATTATGATGTAATGATGCATATTGCTGAGTTATTTAGAGAACATGGTTCAAATTATTGGTTTGAAAAAGATGCTAAAGACCTATTACCAGAAGGTTATACTAACCCAGCAAGTCCAAATGGTAAATTCACAAAAGAACAAGACATTATGGACGTATGGTTTGACTCAGGAACAACTCATACCGGAGTTTTATGTGCAAGAGGCTTAGATTATCCAGCAGACGTTTATCTAGAAGGATCAGATCAATATCGTGGATGGTTCAACTCATCATTAATTTGTGGAGTAGCAATGCATGGCCAAAGTCCATATAAAGAATGTATCTCTCATGGCTTTACTCTAGATGCTAAAGGCAATAAAATGTCAAAGAGTCTAGGAAACGGAATAGATCCATTAGCAGAAATAAAGAAACGTGGTGCAGACGTTCTAAGATTATGGGTATCATCAACAGACTATACAGAAGATGTCAGAATAGGTGATGAAATCCTAAAACAAGTTCAAGAAAGTTATCGTAAAATCAGAAATACCTATAAATTTATGTTAGGTAACCTAAATAACTTTGACCCATCAAAAGATACTGTTAAATATGAAGATATGTTACCATATGATAAATATATGATGAATGAATTATCTAACTATGTAAAAGATATCAAATCATATTATGAAAAATATGAATATCAAAATGTTTATAAAACAACAAATAACTTTATAACATTTAAATTATCAAATTTCTATTTAGATTTTACTAAGGATATCCTATACATTGAAAAAGAAGATTCACTAGTAAGAAGAAGTGTTCAAACAGTTCTATATAATATTATTAAAGACTTAGTAGTATTACTTGCTCCAATCTTACCTTATACATCAGAAGAAGTTTATAAATTTATTCCTGGTGCAAAACTAGAAAGCGTTCATTTAAATGACATGCCTGAAGCATCAACTTATGAATTTGATTCAAAATTATGGGAATTATTCTTTGATGTTAAAGATGACGTATTTAAAGCCCTAGAAGAAGCTAGAAACGAAAAAGTAATTGGTTCATCTCTAGAAGCAGAAGTAAAACTAAACTTAGGAGAAAAATATAAACCAGTTCAAGAACAATTAGAAAAATATTTACATCAATTATTAATTGTTTCAAAAGTAGAATTTACAACAGAAGCATTACCAAAAGCTGAACACATCGAAGTAGAAGTAGTAAAAAGCAATGGACACAAATGTAATAGATGTTGGAACTATGTAGATGAACTAGATGGAGATATTTGCCATAGATGTTCAGAAATACTAAAATAAGTGCTTAATCGGCACTTTTTCTAATTACATTTAGTTTATATGTAAATTTACATAAAACAAAAAATTCAATTTGTTAACCTTGACAGGTGGGGGTATTATAGTACAATAAAATAGAAAAATAAGGAGCATTTGTTAACCCAAAATAACATGCTTTTCTAATGAAAAAAGGTATAAGATAATGTAAGAAAAACGAAAAATAATAAAAATAATTTTAATAAGTTTACTCACAATTATCTTAGGCATAGGAGTATCCTATGCCTTTTATGTTGCCATTATAAATGGAAATGAAATAACTACAACTCTTCAATTAGAAGCTGGTGTATTGTCGATAAAATATGATGATGGAGTAGCAGTTGGATCTAATGCATCATATTTGTTTGGAAAATATAACAAATTAGAAAGTATAAATTTATCTAATCTTAAAACATCCAAAGTAACGAATATGTCGATGATGTTTTATAAAAGTAACGCTACAACAGGATATGCGCGTACACAAACAGATGCAGATAAATTTAATGCAAGTAGTAACAAACCATCAGGTCTTACATTTGTTGTTAAAAGTTAGCATCACAAAAAAAGACTTTTTGTGTAGTGAACCATCTCAAGTAGTTCACAACAATAAAAAGTCTTTTTATTTTAATTCATAATCTTTTCCGATATCTTTATTAGCGTAATCTCTTTCAACTTCGAAATTTGTGATTATCTCTTCAATTATATTTCTAATTGTTTCATCATCTTCATGTTTTCTAATATATTTTTCACTTGCTAATATGTCGTTAAATTCAGTCATAATATCTTCCATACCATCTTCATCAAGAAATAATAGGCTTGCTTTAAATTCTGCTAAAAGAATATTAAAATTAACATTTGCTTCTGGATCTTCTAAATCATTATCATAAAAGTCTGATAATACTTCTAAAGTAACACAAGCATTATCAAAACTTTTAATTAAATGTGTATAATCAATAAAATCATCTGATACTCCTTCATAACTTTTTAGAATATGATTATTAAAATCTCTTTTAATAGCATTAAAACCATTACTTACATATTCCGTTTCAGCCATTGGTACCATAAAAGACATATTATATTTAGCAGCAGTAAACGTTTCATAATCTTGATCCATAATTTTTTCTAAAAAGGAAATAGTTCGATAATTTATTTCTTGACCATCAAGCATCCATGCATCACGTAAAAAGTTCATTTTTTCCTCACCACTAGCAAGTTCTAATAATTCTTCATCAACATCATTAAAAAAGTAATTTTCATCCATTAAAGCAATTAAATATAATTTAGTTATAATTCGGTATTGTTGCATTTCTTGTTCATCATTATCCATCAAAACACTAGTTGCAGCCTCTAAAGGTTTATTAGATTTTTCGGTTAAAAAACTAACAGCTTTTCCAGCTTCATCTAAATTTTTGATGAAATACTCATAATGTTTATATTCATCTTCTTTTAAAAGATATAGTTTTTGAAGTACATCTTGATACTCTTTAGAATTTTTCTTACCATTAATATCAAGCTCACAAAGTTCATTATAAGCCCCTAATATTTTATCAGTTAGTTCACATATTTTATCTAAATGTTTAAGTGTAATTGTTTTCATAAATATTCTTAAAATTCCTTTTCAATATCTAAGTCAGCATTAAATTTTTTCTTTTCTTGTTTATTATCTTTAATGGCTGATAAAATAGCTCTAGCAAAAAGACTATTCTTAGCATCACTACAAACTATTTTATAGAATAATATACTTAACTTATCTTCATCCAAATAAAGTAAAGCGCCTTGAAGATCAAATAACGCAACAAGACTATTTTGACCAATATTACTAACTAACAAATTAGGAAGGGTAGAAGTTATACATTCTGCTGCTAAACATTCATAAATAGTATTAACTAATTCTTCATCAAAATCAAAATTATTTTTACCTTCTTCTTTTAATTTTCTTGTATAACCATTAAACCCATGACTAATACAATCATCTTCAACAGATCTATTAATAAAAGTTCTGAAATGTTTACATTTTATCATGTCTTGTCTTAATTGTTCATTATCCACATCTTGTAAAAAATCATCCATAATACCAAAACATTTAAGAGTTAAATTTCTAACAAATTTATTTTTTAATTGTGCCAATCTATTAATAATTTCAAATCTATCTACTTTTGGATATCTCACACATAATACATCTATTAGAATATTATCTTCTCTCGTTATTAACTTACCAGATTCCAAACAAATTTGTTCAATCGCACCCTTAATTCTTTCTTGAACAGCCAAATTAGATTTAGTAATATCCAAACTTTGGTGAATACCTTCTACAGTACTATGTGATGATTGTCTTGCCTCTATATAATATAAACATTTAATAGCAAGTTCAGGATTTCTTCTAAATTCCTCATAATATAAATCTTCACTAGCTCTTAAAGTCGCAATCTTTTCAATTATTACTTTTCTTTTTTCTTGATAATCATCATCTTTCTTTAATTTTCCATCTAACTTAATAAATTCTTGATAAACATCAAATAATTGAAAATTAATTTCTGCTAACTTATTTAAAAAAACTTCTACCATAAATAACTCCTTTAAAATTAATTTTTATAATATCATAAAATCTAAAAAAAGCAATAAAAAAAGCCACATAAGTGGTTTTTTTTATCTGTTATAATATTCAACAATTAAAGATTCATTAATATCAGCATTAAGTTCGCTTCTTTCAGGATATCTTAAATAAGTACCTGT